>NZ_JADEWC010000030.1 GCF_015207825.1 Cyanobacterium stanieri LEGE 03274 | reverse complement strand
CGTGAATAAAAATGCTTACGGAGACGTACTGACGGGGATTAGTCAAGGTAACTTGCTTAATCTAGTTAAGTGTCAATGATGTAAGAATCACCCATCACAATCTTTGATTTGATGGTGTGAGTGTCAAGGTTTCTTTTGCTAATAAGCACAAATCCTAAAATCACTACCCACCCAACAGGCTCTATCTGAGGGCGATCGCCTCGCCGTCCCCCAACGGGAATTAATTCCTGCCGTAGTTAAACCAGAAACCTCCGCTACCCCTGGGCTAATAATATAAACACTAATGGATTCTCGTCCTGCGATCAAACCCGACTTTGATTCAATCCAAAAACTACCATTACCCCCAAACTGATTAAAATTACATTTATCACGAAAAACTACTTGATTATTAGAACTGATAACACAATTAGCCTCCTTAGCCTCTGCCATTTTAGGAGATAACGAAACCGCCAAAATTGCGGCCAAAGATCCCATGGACAATATTTTGTTGATCATGACCATTACTCATTTTCCTTGTTATGGTGAAGGTTATCTTAATTTTTTTCCACTCAGAAATAAAAAATTATATCTAGTGTTTTACTAACTAAAATTAACCACTTTATTTTAACAAAAATATTCTCTCAAACGAGCCTTAAAGCCAATCTACCTATCGCCAATCATCCCAATCTTGATTAAAAATAGAAGTATTAGGAAAAGCCGTAGGATTACCATTCCTTTCTAATACCTGCTTCAATGCCTGTAAATGGGAATTACGAAAAGCAAAACCTTCCGTAAACTCATAGGGCAAAATATTTTTATCCAAAGCCATGGCCGCCGTCGTACCCGCTGCCGCCCCAGAAGACCACTCAAAGGAATGTACACGATAGGCAGCCGCTGCGATGTGACTTGTAGCGATGCTTTTTCCTGCCACAATCATATTATCTATTTTTTGGGGAATCATCGCCGAAAGAGGAATTTGAAAGGGGTAAGCCTGTCCTTGACCCCGTCTTTCTCCTTCTCTTTCCGTATTACCTGGTTTTTCATGGGGACTTTCACTCATACAGGGGTGAAAATCGATGGCATAATGTCCAATGCCCACAGAATCAGCATAAATGGTGGAACGACTTCTTTTGGGAGCTTGTTCGGGGGAAATTTCCCCGCTGATGACCGCAAATCCTTCTAATCCTGCAATGATGGCTCTAAGTTGACGATATTCTTGGGGGGTGAGGGTTTCTTTGTAATAGTCATCATCATAGTTTATTCTGGAAATGTCCACTTCATTGACCGTAAAACCATCGGGATGGGCATAGTTAGGGCGACCAATAATTCTTCTTCCCTCACGAATGTAGGGATATTTAGAAAGTCCGTGGGCTGTACCCATGGGGGAATCAAATCCTTGGAGGAAAATATGATCAGGATGAGGTTGTTTTACTCCTTCTCCTAGTTGAGAATCTGTTGTCCCTGCCACTAGCCAATGATAAAAACCGATGGCATTTTGTTCCCCTTTAAAGAGGGTTTCGGTGCGTAATCCTCCCATCCAACCGTGGGGCTGTAATTGTCCTGTGGCTTGGAGTTGCTCTCTGGTATAAATAAGGTTGTCCACGGAGGTGCCGGGGCGGTAGTCGTTACCCCAAGTCCAATTCTGCATGGAAATATCTCCAGGGGTGGGTTTGGTGAAGCCAATACCCCCAAAGGTAACTCTTTCGCTGGGTTGGGCTTTATAGATGCGACGGTAGGTAAAAACAAGATCAAAGTCGGCTAGTCTTTCTAGTTCGTAGCTGTAGTAGGGGGCGTATTGTTGATAAAATTCTGGCTCTGGTTGGGGTTGAGGGGTTGCAGTTTTTTCCATGGCGAAGGTGTAGGTAAAACCTTGGGTACAGTAGGGATCTGTTGTTCTACTGGAGGAGGATGGCTCGTAGGGAGAAAGGGGATCGATACCAAGGCGATAGGGTATGTCTGTTAAACCGATGATTTCCCCTGTTTCTGTGGCTTCTATGACCATCCAAGGGGCTTTTACTTCTGATTTGTCGTTTTGGGGCGGGACGAATTTAATGACTGTTTTCTTGAGTCTGGAGGAATCTTCGTAGCTATAAGCGTCTTCGATAATTTTGGAAAGGGGTTCGCTATTGAGGGGAGGGGTGTTGGGTTGGGGTTGATGGCTAAGGGCGATCGCACTTACAATTTGTTCTCCTGTGCCACCATTGGCCACTGCCTCTACTTGCACATCTTTAATGACGGTATTGGGAAACCATTTTAATGTACCGTTACCCTTCCTAGCTGCATCTATCAATTGTTGATAGAGAATAGTATGGGCATCTTTGGGTAAAAAACAAGAAGCGCTTACCCAGCATTCTCCCAAATTTAATTTACCGTAAAAATCCCCAATGCGATCTCGAAATTCTAAATAACCCTGAGGGAAAAATAATTCTTGTCTTTGGGTGTTTCTCTCATCTAGCGCTGATGTGCCTTGGGAGGAAATTTGTCCCCCCACCCAGTCGGTAATCTCTGTTAAACAAACGGTTTTACCCATCAATAAGCCTTCGTAAGCCGCCCCTGCCCCTGCTAAACCTCCGCCAATTACTAAAATGTCACATTCTTCTATTTTTTCAGGGTTTCTAGGGGGGTTATTCATGGCGATCGCAGAATTGAAAACAAGGAGAGTAAAAGGGATTGAGAGTAATTGTTGCCAGAGGTTACGCTTCATCTCAGATGCTTATTATATTGAATTTTTATTCATCATAGTACAAAAAACAATTGATAATTGATAACGAATAATTAATAATAAAAGCTAAAAGAACAAAAAAAGAACCTTTAATCTAAATCCTTTAATTTGCCCATTAATTCTTTTCGTTTATTTGTAATAAGGACTTCAGCCTTTAAAATTCCTATTATGGGAGATGTCTAATCGGCTTCTTACTTTTGTGTTATTCTCCCCATTCCCTAGTCTAATTATTCACCCATGAAATCATCCATTACCCCCAGAAAATTTAGCTATGAACAAGTTAATCAGGCTTCTAATGTCAATTTAGTAGAAAAAATCAACCTCGCACGACAACAGCGCCCCTGTGTTTTTGGAATTACCATTGATGATGCCACCACCGTTGATAGAGATGATGCTATTTGGTTAATTGAATTGGATAATAATCAGTTTGAATTACAGATTAGTATCACTGACGTAGGTGCTTTAATTCCTAAAAATTCTCCCATCGATCAAGAGGCATTAAAAAGAGTAATTACCCTCTATCATACTAACCCTAATACTCCTATGTTACCTGTTCATATTAGTACCAATTTAGGATCATTGGAGGAAGGAAAAGAAAGACTAGCCCTGACAATTTTTTTTACCCTTGATAGTCAAGGCAACATTATAAAATTTGAGATACAAGAAACTATTTTTAAAAACTTAAGGGCTTTTAGTTATGAAGAAGTCGAAAATATTTTAAAAAATCCCACTACCAAAAAACATGATCAATTATTAGTCACAATTCAAAAAATTACCCAAGTATTAGCTAGTCAAAGAAAAGGTAAATCAGGTATCTTAACCGATGATGGTTACATTGATGAAGATGGTAATTTAATTGCTGAAAATGTGAATACCCATCAGTTAATTGCTGAATTAATGATCTTAACTAATACTACCATTGCCCGTTTATTAGCTCAAGAAAAAATTCCTGCTCTTTTCCGTACTCAAGATGTCGGTATTCAAGACTTAGATCAGGCTATCAAAGAAATGGGACATTGTCTAGTTCCGGCTATTTATAGCCCCTGTCCTTTACAACACGTGGGTTTAGCCCTAGAAACTTATTCTCATTTTACTAGCCCCCTTCGACGTTTTGTTGATTTGGTTAATCATCGCATTATTAAAGCATATATTAATAAAAAATCTTCTCCCTATAATCTTGATGAGTTACAAGTTATTGCTGATTATATTAATGATTTTCACTGTCAATTTAAGGAAGATAAATCTCTTTATCTAAGTATTAAGAGAAAAGTAGATATAGCTAATAAATATGACCATATTAAGGAGCAAGAGATTAGAAGTTTATCTAGGGATGATTTTTCTGAATTATTAGAATACTTTACTTCTAAAAAACGTTTACCTGAACTAAGAATTTATATCCAAGAAAGGCTTAATACTTTATCTCTAAAGGATTTTTATTTTATCTGGTTTGTGGCTAGAATTGATGACTTTTTTTATTTAGATAATCTCGATACTATATCTATATTATTAATTGCCTCTCAAATCAAAAATATTACTGTTAATTATGAGGTTAAATATAATCAAAAACATAAAACCTATCGGGCAAAATGTTTTATAAATGGTTTAACTACCGCTGATTTTGCAGAAGATGTCAAAAAAGTTAAGGCTAAACAAACTTCTGCCCTCATGGCTATTAAGGCATATGTTAATAATCAGTTAGTTAAAGATAATAAATCTAAGGTTTTAGTTAATAATGCTCATCGGGGGGAAGATAAAAATGTGACGGCTGAAGAAAATTTTTCAGCTTTATTACATGAAAAAATCGATAGTAATTCTTTAACTAATGATTTTTTAATGGAGGTAGAAAAGAAGATTGATTATTTACAACCAAAAGACTTTTATAAGTTATGGTTTGTGGCTAAGATAAATAGTTTTTTTGGTCAACAGATTGACGCTGTATCAGTGTTGTTAGTGCGATCGCAATTAGACCATGTCAAAGTAGAATATAAAATAGATAAGTATCCTCAACAGGAGGGATACTATAGTTTTTGCTATGTAGATGGTTTAACCACTATGCACCCTGCCATCGATAAAAAAAAGAGTAAAGCCAAACAAAAGTCAGCTCTCAACTATATTAAAGCCTTCTTAGAAAATAATTTAACCAACAGTCCTCAAAATCCTACCATAGAAGATATTAAAACAGAGGAAAACCACCCATCTTCCCCCCCCATAAAATCCACCGTTGAAAAAGATTATATATCCCTAATTCATGATCTTTGTCAAACAAATCAAATGGATTATCCCGAATATAAATTCATCAAAATAGATAACTTTTTCCAATGCCTTATTACCCTTAATTATCGTAATAAAACCATCAAATCCACAGGTTATGGCAAAAGTAAAAAACAAGCCAAACAATGTGCCTCCCATGTGATGATGATTCAACACAACCTCCATCGTTCTCCGGAATAATTGTTACAATTTATTACAAAAGCTATTTTTTATAAGAAAAATATATTATGCAACTAACGTGGTTTGACAGTAACTCATGGTTAATTGAGATTGGAGATAAAAGAATTTTACTAGATCCTTGGCTAGTAGGTAGTTTAACCTTTGGTAATTTAGATTGGTTATTTGAGGGAAAAAAACGTAATCCCCAACCCATACCCAGCAACATAGATTTTATTTTACTCTCCCAAGGGTTAGAAGATCATGCCCATCCACCTACCTTAAAAGAATTAGACCATAATATTAAAGTTATTGCTTCTCCCAATGCCAGTAAAGTTTGTCAGGAATTGGGTTATCAAACAATAATCACCCTCAACCATGGAGAAAGTCATATCATTGATGACACCATAGAAATTAAGGCGGTAAAAGGCTCTCCTGTGGGGCCTACTTTGGTGGAAAATGGTTATATTATCAAGGATTTAACCAACGGTGATTCTATCTATTATGAGCCCCACGGCTTCCACTCGCAAAATTTGCAAACTGAGACGGGTATTAAAGCCATTATTACCCCTCTAACCAGTATTAAGATACCCCTTATCGGTCCAGTGATTAAAGGGCAGAAAAATGCTTTAGAAGTGTGCCAGTGGCTTAAACCAGAATATATTTTACCCACTGCGGCGGGGGGTGACATTGAGTTTAAAGGGTTTTTGATTAATCTACTTAAGGAGGAGGGTAGTTTGGATAATTTTCGCTCTATGTTGACAGGGGCTAATCTATCTACTCAGGTAATTGAGCCGAAGCCCTATGAAACTGTTAAGTTAAGTTAGTAGGAGGCAATAGGCAACAGGCAATGGGCAAAAGATAATAATTGTTAACGTCTATTCTTCAAAACTTTAACCAATTTTTCCATTTCTGGGGGGATAGGTGCGATCGCCCTTATTTCCTCCTTAAAAATAGGGTGAACAAGGGTAAGACAAAAAGCGTGTAATGCTTGTCCGGTAAGATTTACCCCCACCGAATGCCCAGAGCCGTATAATTGATCGCCGATAATAGGATGGCCCATATGGGTGCTATGGACTCGAATTTGGTGGGTGCGCCCCGTTTCTAAGCGAAAATGTAACCAAGAATAATTACCCAACCTCTCCTTCACCTGCCAATGGGTAATGGCCCTTTTGCCCCCATCTTCCAAAGATACTACCGCCATCTTTTTCCGTTGGGTAGGATGACGACCGATGGGCAGATCAATTGTACCACTATCTTGATGGGTAGAACCATATACCACGGCCAAATATTCCCGACGGGCAGTTTTAGCCTTAATTTGGGCTTGTAAATCATGTAACACAGGCTCAGTTTTTGCCACCACGATCGCCCCTGTGGTATCCTTATCAAGACGATGGACAATACCAGGGCGCTCCACCCCACCGATGCCCTTCAAATCGGGACAATGAGCCAACAAAGCATTAACCAGAGTACCTTGACTATGGCCAGGGGCAGGATGTACCACAAAATTAGCAGGTTTGTTGATAATAATTAAAAACTCATCCTCATAGAGAATATCAAGGGGAATATCTTGCGCTTCAATGTGCGACGGCACAGCAGGGGGAATGTGGACATGGATTTTATCTCCATCCCTTAACACTTGCTTTTTTTGGGTACAAATGCGATCGTTAACATATACCTGCCCATCCTCAATCAACCTTTGTACCCGAGAGCGTGATAAATCCGCCAAACTTTCCGCTAACCAAACATCAATCCTGACTTTGCCAGTATCCACCACAAAATCTCGAAACTGCGGATTGTTTTCTAACTCATTCGTCACTAAAATATTACCTCATTACAGTGGGTTGGGCTTTATATTAAAACCCAACAAGAAAGAATTGATTTTTTTTATTATCAACTCCCAATTATCCATTATCAATTAATTTAATACCTAAAATTAATCAACTCAGAAATCGCCTTCACCCTTTCCAAATGAGTGGGACAATTTTGGCGAGAATCAGTAATCAACCAATCCAACGCCGCCTCCTTAACATCGATCGCACTTCCCGTCTTATCCACACAATAACGACCGAAAACAAGTTTGTCCACCAAACGAACCCCCCTACCCAAACGGGAATACTCAAAAATAACACTATTATCCACCGTAGCCCCCTCACAAATCCAACAATTAGGGCCAATCATCGCCGGGCCAACAATTTTTGCCCCATCCTCAATGTGAGTCATCCCCCCAATATAAACAGGGCCAGTAATATCCACCTTATCCCAGTTAATGGACACATTAACCCCCGTATAAACCCCCGGTTTAATCTCCTTACCCGGAATATCCACATTTTTAATTTCCCCAGATAACACCGAGCGAATCGCCTGCCAATAATCCGGCACCTTACCAATATCCACCCACTCAAAATCCATATTTACCCCATAAAAAGGCAAACCCAACTCCACCAAACGAGGGAATAAATCACCCCCAATATCATATTCCTGATTCGGAGGAATATAATCAATAACCTCCGGTTCAAAAATATAAATACCCGTATTAATTTCCGTGCTCAGCGCTTCTTCCACCGATGGCTTTTCCTGAAACGTTAAAATTTTGCCATCATCATCCGTTACCACCACCCCATAACTCGGCACTGCCTCCCTAGGCACTGACTTAGTTACCACCGTTGCGATCGCCCCTTTTTCCTTATGCCGTCGCACCACCTCAGTCAAATCAAGATCAATCAAAGCATCCCCACACAACACCACAAAAGTATCATCAAAAAAAGGATTAAACTCTTGAATCCGCTTAATCCCCCCAGCCGAACCTAACGCATTACCCACCAACTCACCATCCACAATACTCCCTTCAAAAGAATAACCAATCTGCACCCCAAACCTTTGCCCATCACGAAAATAACTCTCAATCTGCTCGGCCAAATGGCTCACATTAACCATAACCTCATCAAAACCATGTTGCCTCAACAACTCCAACAAAAACTCCATCACAGGTTTTTGTAAAATAGGAATCAAAGGTTTAGGAATAGTATGGGTAATAGGACGAATACGAGTACCTTTCCCCGCCGCCAAAATCATTGCTTTCATAGGAAAATATTAATTAGAAACTAATAATAAAAAAATATAGCCTTAGAATCAAATGTTATCACCTTTAATCAGAAAATCTCGACCTAATCACCCATAACACAACTTTTTATTAACCATAAAGTCTCGATCATCAAAAATTAAGATACACTGAAATTAAACTTTCTGATGAATAATCAAAATTAGCTCAGAAGAGAACTAGAGTGAATGAGTGTTATTTATTGCCTTAATCCCCATTGCGAAAACCCCCAAAACGACACCAAAACAAGGAAATGCAGAAGTTGTGGATCTCATCTAATTCTCCATAAAAGATACGTCGCCATCAAAAAAATCGGTAAAGGAGGATTCGGCACCACCTATCTTGCCGTGGACATGGGCAATAAAAATCAATACTGCGTCATCAAACAACTAGACCCAGCCTCCGCCAACCCCGACTCCTACAGCACCGCTCTTGACTTATTCAATCGGGAAGCCAAAACCATGGCAAAACTAGAACATGCCCAAATTCCCAAACTTATCGATTACTTTGAAGAAAAAGAACAATTCTACCTCATTCAAGACTTTATCCTAGGACGAGACTTAGAAAGAGAAGTTAAAAAAGGCAGAATCTATCAAGAATCCTCCGCCAAAAACTTCCTCCGTAGTATGCTCCCCGTACTAGAATATATCCACTCCCGTAAAGTTATCCACCGAGACATCAAACCGGGTAATATCCTGAGGGAAAAAGAAAGCAAAAAACTTTTTCTCATCGACTTCGGGGCCGTCAAAGAAGAAGTTAACACCAAACTCATGAACGCCAACCCCCAGAGTGCCTTTACTAAAATTTCTGTCGGGACTATGGGCTTTGCACCCCCCGAACAACTAGCCATGCGCCCCGTTTACTCCAGCGATGTTTATGCCCTTGGAGCAACCTGCATTTTCCTACTCACAGGGAAAGCCCCCAAAGACTTATGCGACGCCGAAACAGGGGAACTAGCATGGGAAAACCATACCACCGTCAGTAGTACCTTTGCCAAAGTCTTAAATAAAATGCTCGAAATTGATGTTAAGAAAAGATTTAACTCCGCTAAGGAAGTCATCGAAGCCCTAGACTTAGTACCCTACGAACAAGAATTGGCAGAAAGTATGTTCTTTACTACCACTACCCCCAAAGAAGAAAATAAACCCGATGAACCACAAGACAGCGATTCTAGTTCCAATTTAACCACCCAAAACCTAGCCGATGCCATTCGTAAGAGAAGGGAAAAACAAAATCAACCCCTTAAACAAAAAATATCTACCCCCAGAGTTCAAGTTCAAAAACTACAAATAACCTCCCCAGAAATGATTATCCAAGAATATCAACGGGGTAATCGTAACTTTAGCCAACAAACCTTAAATGGTTTTGATTTAGAAGGTTTAAAATTACCAGGCTCTAGTTTTTCTCAAAGTAAATTAATTGGGGTAAACTTACAAAAAGCCAACCTCTATCGTACTAATCTCATGGGGGCAAATTTTGCCCAAGCAAACCTACGGGAAGCTGTTTTAAAACGAGCCGAACTATATAAAGCTAACCTGAAAAATGCTGACTTACAAGGCGCTGATTTACAAAAGGCCAATCTCACAGAAGCTAGTCTCAAAGATGCCAATCTCTGTGGGGCTAATCTCACGGAAGCAAAGGTTGATGATGAGCAATTACGCCTTGCCAAAACTAACTGGAGAACTATCTTACCCAATGGTAAACGACGTTGGTGGTAGTGAATATGTTTTTAATCTTTTATTCTAATGTTAAAAATCTTCCCTAAATGAAGCAAAGCAGATGATTATTAGTTATTGTGTCAACCCTGAATGTCCTAACCCCAAAAACCATCCTAAGCTCAAAAACTGTAATACTTGTGGTTGTAGTTTAATTCTCAATAAACGCTATCGAGTCATCAAAAGATTGGGTAAGGGAGGCTTCGGGGCTACCTTTGTGGGGGTGGATTTAATTAAAAAAGATGATCCCCTTTGTGTAGTAAAACAGTTACGACCCATTGTAGATGATCCTCAAGCCTTTAAAATGGCTCTTAGTTTATTTAAGAGGGAAGCCAAAACCTTAGCTAAAATTAATCATCCTCAGATACCTAAGTTACTTAATCATTTTGTGGACGATGAGAAGTTTTATGTTATTCAAGAGTTGATTAATGGTGATAATCTGCAAAAGGAAGTTAAGGAAAAAGGGGTATATGGAGAGTTGGGGGTTAAAAGATTTTTAGCGGAAATCGTACCGATTTTACAATATTTACATTCAGAAAAAGTAATCCATCGAGATATTAAACCCGCTAATATCCTGCGCCGTAAAAAGGATGGTAAATTGATTTTAATTGATTTTGGAGCAGTAAAGGATCAGGTTAATACCCAATTAGCTCAAACCTATGGACAAACTGCCCTCACTCAATTTGCGGTGGGTACCATGGGTTATGCTCCCCCTGAACAAATGGCGATGCGCCCCATTTATGCCAGTGATATATATGCCCTTGGGGCTACTTGTCTCTATCTGTTGACGGGCAAGTCTCCCAAAAAGTTTGAACGGGATTCGGAAACCGGAGATCTTGTTTGGGAAAATGAGGTTAATATTAGTCCTAGTTTTAAGAAGGTGCTGGGTAAAATGTTGATGCCCAATGTGAAGGAGCGCTACAAGACTGCTGAGGAGTTGTTAAAGGGTTTAGATGTTGCACCTTTTGAGCAGAGTTTGAACCAAAGTTTTATAACGGTTATTCAATCTGCGGATAAGGGTTCGGATGATGTTTCGACTACTGATTTATCTGCCACTCAGACGGGGGATGTGACGATGTCTCCTACCCAACAACTACGACAGGCAATTCAAAAAAGAAAGAAAAAGACTAATAATATTGTTATTAAGTGGGATGATGAGAGTTTTAGGGCTGCCTACAATGGGGGCAAGAAGGATTTTAGTGAGCAGGAGTTGAATAATATTAATTTGACGGGGGTTAAGTTGAGTAAGTTTGTTTTTCGCTATGCTCAATTGGAAGGGGCGATTTTTATTGAGAGTAATTTGGCCCAGAGTAATTTTTATAGTTCTAATTTACAGGGGGCTAATTTTTCTAATGCTAATTTAGCTCAGGCTTATTTTGCTAAGAGTGAGTTACGGGATGCTGATTTTCGAGGGGCTAATCTACAGGGGGCTGATTTTACTAATGCAAATCTAGCGGATGCTAATTTTTGCGGGGCTAATTTAAAGAATGTCAAGGTTAGTCAAAATCAGTTGAAGGATGCTAGGGTTAATTGGGCTACGGTGTTTCCCGATGGGGGGCGCCGTTGGTGGAAGTTGTTTTAGGGTTTGATTTTGTTGCCGATTCCTTGTATTATCCCTTTGCCGATTAAGCCTATTCCCCTACCTATAATTTCTGTGAGAATAAAGACTACTGCTTTTCCAAGTATATCGGCGATCGCCTGTAATCCCCTTGTAATACTATCTACAAATTCAATCATCATGGTAATTAACCAAGGAACACCAGTTAGGGAGTTTAATTCTTGGTGTCGTGGATGACTGATTTTTGTTTTGATAATACCTTGATAACCTAGTTTTAAGATTTGATATTCGTCTTCAAAAATGTTACGAGGGATTTGCCAATATTTTTCCCTTTTATATTTCCATGCTAAATTGTTCCGAAACATAGCTATCTTACGGGATGATTTCCATTCTTGTTTGAAAAGATTATGTTTAATCGGTTGGGATTCTGATAAATTATTTAAGGTAAATTGCATGGTGCTACAGGCGATCGCCACTAACACATTTTCCATCAAAATTTGTTCAATTTCACAAGCTGACTTACCCTGATAATCATAAACTTGACCATCAATAAAAAAGTCCTTCCCTAACACAGAATATAACAATAATTGATCAAAAAAAGGGACACTAATAAAACTATTTGCCACCAAAAATTGTCCCTCCTTCAAAACAGTCTCCTTAAAATCCACCAACCTACTATCACCACTATCTAACGCCACATATCGCCCCAAAAACTTCGTAACAACCCCCTGCCACAACTCCCGAAGAATAGATAACTCTCTCTCAATAACTTCACTCTCCCTTAAACCCAAAGTTTTTAACTCTAAAACTAACTGCTTAAACTCCTTAAATATTAACAAAAAAAGTTCCTTTTTTTTATCCCCCCTTAAAACATCAATCTCTAAAAATAATCCAGTTTTGTTACTCAAAGAACCGCCAATTTTTTTAATAATTAAATCTTCATAATCTACCTCATCATCTCCACCCACAACCATCGCAGAATCAACCCGTGACGCAGGTAAACTAACCACAGAATCAGACTCTCCCAACAACTCCTCATCGTCCATAGAACTATTTAACATCCCATCAGGAGTCGCCACAAACTGACTCACCAACCACCTTACAAACCTTAACTCCCTCCTTCTGCCCTGCCAAAAAAGTACATCAAGAGGAGATAAACTACTATTCCTTAAATGAAAATTAACTTCCCTAATACCCCTTTCAATTTCCCTCAAACCCAGCTCACATTGACGATAAAGCCAACCACCAATAAAGCGACGATTTTTATTTTTAATATTAACAAAATAACTCTTACCCCTAGCACATATTTTAATACCCTTAATTAGCTCAGGAATTGCAATATTTCGAGGACAACAACCCCTAACATTAGCAATAGTTTTGATATTTTCATCACTCCCCCAAGGAGTAATCAAAAAAATAGGCACATTAGGATAAGAATCTGCTAACTTACGGCTCAAACCGAGCAAACTTTTCATCCTCCCAGGTTCAACCGCCAAATCCAAAGACACCAACAACAAATCCGCAGGATTTTCCTTCAACAAAGGTAAAGTATCCGCCATTTTACCCTGCGCCAAAATTCTAATATTAGAATTACTCTCCCCCTGAATTAAAGCAATTAAACCAAGACGAAAAACAGGATCATCATCTATCAACAAAATGTTGACATTAGCATCATTTTTCATGATTAATTTTGATTACGATAGCCAAAAAAGTCCACACGATAATTTACAACCTTTACCCCCGTCTGTTGTTCTATTTGCTCAATCAACTCAGGAGGTAACTCCACATTGACATTAATAATTTTATTGGTATCAATGATATTGACATGACTATGTCCATCCGTAACATTACCGTATAATCTGCCATCGTGTCTATCCACACACTCAATGATGCCATGGTGAGAAAGAGCTTCCAAATTTTGATAAACCGACGTAGGTGCAATATGTTTACCCTGTTGACTGAGAAGATCATATACTTGTTTAGCACTTAAATGATCCTGCCGTGACCACAACAACTCCAAAATAAATCTTCTTTGCCTAGATACTCTCATGCCCAATTCCTGACAACGATTAAGGGCATCTTTGAGGGATTGAATAGTATTTTCCGTTGCCCCTTCTGGCTGCATTGCGATAGATTTTCCTCATTAACTAAAATAAACACATCTCTACTTTAACTGAGTTTTCCCATTTCCTACTATAAATAATTCATCAAGCCCCATAATTAAGCATATTCAAAATAAGACCAACGAAGCATTGACAAGCACTCCCCAAAAAAGCTATGATGATGAATTGTGAGTTTTGGACAAATAAAAAGTCAATGTCTATAAATGCAAAAGCCATAATCGAGTCCATCGAGTCCGATTATATGAAAGAAAAAGGCTCATTACCATCCCTTAACGTCGGCGACACCGTAAAAGTAGGTGTTCGTATCCAAGAAGGTGGTAAAGAAAGAGTCCAGCCCTTCGAGGGAACTATTATCGCCATGCGCAATGGTGGAATCAATGAAACCATCACCGTTCGTAAAATTTTCCAAGGGGTAGGAGTAGAAAGAGTATTCCTTTTACACTCTCCTAAAATTGCGGACATTCAAGTTATCCGTAGAGGTAAAGTTAGACGAGCTAAACTATACTATCTCAGAGATAGAGTAGGTAAAGCTACTAGAATCAAACAACGTTTCGATCGCCCCATCGAAAAAGCTCCTAAAGCTAAAAGCAAAGCAAAATAGTTTCATTTTGTCATCTTAAACACCAGAGTTAACCAAACATACCAACGTTAACTGAAGCCATTTGGACCCCATTGATACTTGACAAACAAAACCAAAATTAGTTATAGTATCTAAATATACGTCCTTAGTTCAGTTGGTAGAACGTCGGTCTCCAAAACCGAATGTCAGGGGTTCAAGTCCTCTAGGACGTGTTGGTAAGAAAGGTTAATGATGTTGTGCTTAAGTGACCTTATAATAAAGATTCAAGGGTGAAGTAAAACTCACTCAGGTAATCATCATATATAAATATAAGGAGTCATCATGACCAACAAGGAAACTATCAAGCAAAAAAGCAAAGAGGATCAAGCACAAAAAACCGACAGATCAACCTTCATTGATGAAACTAAACAAGAACTAGCAAAAGTTGTCTGGCCCTCCCGTCAACAACTCGTGAGCGAATCTGTAGCCGTAATTCTTATGGTAACTGTAGTAGCCACCGTCATCTATTTAGTGGATAACATATTTAGCTGGTCAGCTGGGAAGGTGTTTTAATGGGTTTATACTCCGAAAACGATACCGAGCAGAATAAAACCGTCGCCGTGGGCAAACCCCGCTGGTACGTAGTTCAAGTCTCTGCAGGTTGCGAAAAAAAAGTTAAAACCGACATTGAACAAAGAATCAACGGCTTCGACCTAGCTGATAGAGTTCTCGAGGTGAGAATACCCCAAACCCCCAGCGTCAAAGTCCGTAAGGATGGCAGTCGCTACCAAAGTGAAGAAAAAGTATTACCAGGGTATGTCTTAGTACAAATGATCTTAGACGATCATGCTTGGCAAATGGTCAAAAATACTCCCAACGTGATTAACTTTGTGGGGGCAGAGCAAAGGCGGCCTGTGGGCAGAGGTAGAGGCCATGTAAAACCCTTACCCCTATCACCCTCCGAGGTAAATCGTATCTTCAAACAAATGGACGATGCCGAACCCGTAGTCAAAATTGACATGGAAATTGGGGATCAAATTTTGGTACTCAGTGGACCATTCAAAGACTTTGCAGGGGAAGTAATCGAGGTAAGCGGTGATAAGAACAAACTTAAAGCCTTACTTTCCATCTTTGGTAGAGATACACCCGTAGAACTCGAATTTAATCAAGTAGAAAAACAAGGATAAAAATAGAAAGGAATAAACGATGGCAAAAAAAGTCGTTGCACTAATCAAACTCGCTTTACCAGCAGGTAAAGCAAACCCCGCTCCCCCCGTAGGTCCTGCCCTCGGTCAACATGGGGTAAACATCATGGCGTTTTGTAAAGAATACAATGCCCAAACCTCCAATCAAGCAGGGATGATTATTCCTGTGGAGATTTCCGTTTACGAGGATCGTAGTTTTACCTTCATCCTCAAAACCCCTCCTGCTTCTGTATTAATCAAAAAAGCAGTAGGTATTGATAAAGGTTCTAAAGAGCCTAACCGTGACAAAGTAGCTCAAATCACTCAAGATCAATTGAGAGAAATTGCTCAAACCAAAATGCCTGACTTGAATGCCAACGACATTGAAGCGGCTATGAAAATTATTGAAGGAACAGCTCGTAACATGGGCGTTACCGTTGCTGAGTAAGATTTTTTTACCCAGTATCAGATTATTAAAGCAAATTATCCCAAACCATAAGCTAATTATTTTGATGACCCTTAGTCCTCAAAACTAGAAAAATTTATTAAGGGGAGAAGTGCTAACTTCGTTAATTGACCCAAAGGAGACACATAAATGAGTAAAAAATTAAGTCGTAGATATAAAGAGGCATTGGCAAAGGTTGAGCCTAAAACCTATGAACCTTTAGAAGCCCTCAACCTATTAAAAGAAACTGCCACCGCCAAATTTGATGAAAGTGCGGAAGTTCATATCCGTTTAGGTATTGATCCTAAATATACCGACCAACAATTAAGAACCACAGTAAGCCTTCCTAAAGGTACAGGTTTAACCGTTAAGGTTGCCGTCATCACCAGAGGGGAAAAGGTCAAAGAAGCTACCGAAGCAGGGGCTGACATTTGCGGTGAAGAAGATTTAATTGATGAAATCCAAAAAGGAATGATGGATTTTGATGTATTAATCGCTACCCCTGACATGATGCCTAAAATCGCTAAATTGGGTCGTGTCTTAGGTCCTAAGGGTTTGATGCCCTCTCCTAAGGGTGGTACTGTAACCACCGATTTACCTTCGGCTATTAATGAATTTAAAGCAGGTAAATTAGAATTCAGAGCCGATCGCACCGGGATTGTCCATGTAATGTTCGGTAAGTCTTCTTTCAGTGCAGAGGATTTACTCGCTAACCTCAAGGCATTACAGGAAACCGTTGATCGTAACCGTCCTTCTGGGGCAAAAGGTCGTTATTGGCGTAGTGTGTTTGTATCTTCTTCCATGGGGCCCTCCATCGAAGTTGATATTAACTCCCTCAGAGATCTTAAACTCAGTGACGTTTAATTGATTTTTAAAAATCTAATTCACCCCTCGTCCATGCGCGTAGGGGTGTTTTTTTTTATAAACTTTTGATAAAAATTATTTCGTATTAGAAAAAGAGATATATGATATAGGTATCTAAATATTTTTGTTATATTTACTCAACGAGATAAACTAATATGAAAATTAAATCAAAAGCTCAACTTTTCGGGGTGGGCTTGGGTACTGCCCTTGGTTCACTTGCTCTCATGTCCGTCCCCGCTTTTTCGGCAACTTTAGATTTTTTTGGGAATGATGAGAGTGCTTTTTTACTAGAAATTTGTGAAATAAGTTTTGGTGAAGGTAGTCAAGAGTGTAATTCCGAAGCAAATATAAAGACTAAATTGAAAATAGGTGAAGTTCAAGGACTTTCTCAAGGTAGTACGAATTTAAGCGGATTAGCAAGTGTTAGCTTTGGGAAAGATGGTTCTAATAGTTTAATTAGTTTGGTACCTGGTACAACATTTCAAGACAAAATTTTTGTGTGGAAAAACGAAGAAACAGCCAACTGGAAATTAGATTGGAATCCAGATACTAATGTAGCAAGTTTTACTATAAGCTATACTTCTGGTTCATCAACCAATCTTTCTTATTCTTATGGAACTAATCCCTTTGATACATTTAACTCTCTCGCTTTAATTAGTTTTGTTAAAGATACAACCTTAAGCCCAACATCAACGTTAACTTTATTAGAAGCAACTTTCAGCGACAATCCTACAACAATTCAAACATCATTTACAAACAATACCGTAACGTCAAGCTCAGGATTTAATAAATCATTTTTTATTCTTGATGATAAGTCACTGGAAAATGGCTTAGATATAATTAATTTAAAAGGTACATACACCATGTCTTGGAGTGGAACAGCAAATACTCCAGGTAATCAGGCGGCAGGATTTCAAATTATGATGTATGACCCACAAAGTACCCCTGAGCCTACTTTAATATTAGGTTTATTGGGTGTGGGAGCGTTAGGATTAGTTAGTAAAAAACGTAATAGTGAAGTAAAGTAATTATCATTTTGTTTACCTTTATTTGTTGCCCCTCTTGTATTACAAAAGGGGTTTTATTTTGCACAAATTCAGTATCTTAGCCGTTGCCCCACCGTGTAATGAATTACACGGCTAACGGTGGTTCGTTCAATAAATTGAACAAAGATAACATGAGTTCGGGATAAAATTTATAGTCTTGTAAAGGTATCGGGTATCAGGTTAAGTAATTTACAAATTCAGTATCTTAGCCGTTGCTCCACCGTGTAATAAATTACACGGCTAACGGTGATTCGTTCAATAAATTGAACTATTTTACCCGTACTCCCCAGCCCCCATACTCCCCATCTCCTGCAACCTATCCATACTGACAAATCCCGAACTGAGATTAAGATAATTGATATTACTAATTTGTAAGTGATTAGGGGGACTTGATATTACTCCTCAAAGTCGGCATCTACGGCATCACTACCGCCGCGCACGGTGACGAGGTCAATTTGTTGGCGATAGTAGTCAACGCTCTTGATTTCCACTTCAACCCGATCGCCCAAACGGTAAGCAGTACGGTTTTTTCTACCCACCAAGCAGGTATGACGGGCTCGATATTCGTACCAATCATCTTTAAGGGAGCTAACATGGACTAACCCTTCTACCAAGGAATCTTCGATTTGCACAAAGAAGCCGTAGGATTGTACCCCAGTAATTAAGCCACTGAATACTTTACCAGTGCAGTCTTTCATTTTTTCGGCTTTCTTTAGCCCTGCCAAGTCTTTTTCGGCATCATGGGCAATTTTTTCGCGTTCGTTAAGGTGGGTAACGAGGGAATGTAAGTCGGCTTCTAGGTTACTTTGGATGGCTGGGGGTAATACATTCCAGTTAATGTCACCATGGCAGGAGTTGCTATGCAGATTTACTCCTTTTTTAGCGTTGCTGTGTCTTCTGTCACGGCCGTTTTCAAATAGGGCTTTTAAGACTCGTTGAATGTGTAAGTCGATGTAACGTTGTCCGGGGGATACACAGTGGGTATAGATGGGATAGGCTAACCCGAAATGGGGGGCGGGATGTTGGATATATTTATCGGCTTTGAGGGAGCATAGGAGGAGGTAGTTAAGGACTTTTTCGTAGTCGGATTTACTAAATTCTTGGGTAAGGTGGTAGTAGTCGAGGGGAAATAAGTCTTCTTCTGATTCTAGTTTGAAGTCTAGTTTAAGGTTAGCTACGAGCTTTAGTAAGTCTTCTAATTCGTCCCAATCGGGTTTGGCTTGGGTGCAGTAGATGGCTGGTAAGCCCAATTCGTGGAGATGTTCGGCCACTAATTTTCCGACGAGTACCATTAATTCTGTCATCAATGATAATACGGGTAGTTGGGAGTAAGAGGCGATCGCCCCTATTCTGCCTTCATCCTTAAAATAGGAGGTAATATCATCGAGAGCAATATCAAAACCGCCCCTTTGTAACCGTTGTGCCTTAACCAGAGGGCTAAGGGTGAAAAACATCTCATTGAGGAGGGGAAAAACATCCTTTAATTCTGCCTTGGCACTACCCAAACCGATAATATTTTGTACTTCTTTATAGGTTAAACTGTGGTCAACCCGAATCACACTGGGATGGACATTGTATTCTACCACCTGCCCTTTATCGTCAAAAGTAATAAATACAGAAATCGTTAAACGATCCTCATTGGCCACTAAAGAACAACATTTTTCCACCTTGGGGGGTAACATGGGGATAATTTTATCTCCTAGATGTACCGTAGTGGCTCTTTTACGGGCTTCCCGATCAATGTGGGTATCGGGCTGTACAAAGTGAGCGACATCGGCAATATGCACCCCTAAACACCAGTTTCCATCGTCATTTTGCTCAAGGGTGAAGGCATTTTCCACCAACAAATCTAATTCTGTCACATTATCTTGCTCGAGGGTGATGGTTAATTTATCACGCAAGTCAAGACGTTTGCTGATTTCTTCTTCTCCAAAATCTGGGGAAATTTCATCGGCTTTTCTAAAAATCTTCTCGGAAAACTCATGGGGTAAATCATGTTTAGAGGAAACAATATCAGTGTCGGCGGCCTCCTCTGCGTCACTGCCCAAAACCCTCATTACTTTACCCATGGGGGGATGTTGTCCGATAGGATACCTCAACACATTCACATGGACGAGGTGATTAACTGCTTCTGAGATGGATTCGGGTTCATCTTTTAATTTTACCTCGAATAAGAGGCGATCGTCTAAGGGCACGGCATGATATTCCGAATTATCCTCCACAACCCTAGCTAATACTGAAGGATTAGCCCTTTCTGTAATCAATTTTACTTCCCCTTCAGGAGATCTTCTTCTCGTCCCTTCTTTAATGATTTTGACTAAGACGCGATCGCTATTCCACGCATTACTAAGGTGACTTTCCCTAATATAAATGTCATCGGCATCTTCTTCATCTTGGATAGCAAAGCAAAAGCCTTTACTCGAACAACGTAGCTTCGCTTCTACTACATCTGCTTCCGATACTCGACGATACTTCCCAAATTCTTTGGTTACTACTCCCACCTTTTCCAATACATCAAGGGCAATTTGCAGTTTTTCGATTTCTTCAGGTTCTTCACAACCCAATTTTTTTTCTAACATCTTCCCTGCCACCAGTTTATCTTGACTTAGGTGAGAAAGAATTGTAGCGATTGAAAATTCCATTTATTATAATCCTGTCAATGTCTAAATAGTGTTCTTTTACAGTCAATTTAACTGAGTTAATTAGCGTTTAAAAAACTATTTTCAATTAATAAGAATAGATAAAAAATTAAAAATAATTTAACACAACTCAGAAGAATAAAAATCGCTTAATCCTTTTATTTAAAGGTTTTCTTCAATCATAATAAATATTTACTACGATCTAAAAGTCAAAGTTTTATCTCAGGCGTAGCATATTCACCCAGAAAAATATATCTTAATTAGTTATTTTTTGGTCAAAAACTATTGAGCCATGAGGATTTTTTTTGACAAAAAAACTTTTAACCAATTATTAGATAAAACATAACAGTCGTTGGGATTTTTTCTGAAATAAAACTCCTTTGATAAACTAACTTTGACCAGTCAAACATCTACATCATATTAACCATACTGCGAAAAGATTAATTTATTGTCTTTAAACAACGGTTTTAAAATAATTATGGTTGATGTTTACGATGTTTACAGTGCTATTTTATTCTTTAAGTTATTACTATAGCTTATTTTGGCTTTTTAACAAATGCTATTTTATCTGAGTTCGGGATAAAGTTTGATGGATGAAGAGCAATAGGCAACAGGTAAAAGGCAAAAAATAATAATTGTCCATTGTTTACCCTTGGGTAATCATTAACCTAACACCCGTAACCTGCAACCTAACCATAATGACAAATCCCGAACTAAGGTTATATTAGTCTAAAATATTTAATAATGGGCGATAGATCGCCCTAACTACTCTAAAATTAGCGTTTTCGGACAGTTTTTATACCACTGACGTTAGCTCCCGCCAAGAGACGTTGTAATTCATCAGGCTTACTGCTTTTGGCTAACCCTTCCTCCATGCTAATCACCCCAGTTTTAACCAAGTTTGCCAAGGCTTGTTCCATGGTTTGCATACCCAATTTTACTCCCGTTTGGATAGCGGAATAAATTTGAGGTGCTTTTGCTTCTCGGATTAAGTTGGCGATCGCAGGGGTGACAATCATAATTTCTTGAGCCATAGCCCGTCCAAATTCTCCAGGTTTAGGATTATGTTTTTTCGCTAAACACTGGGCAAATACCGCTAACAAAGAGTTAGACAACATGGCCCTAATTTGACCTTGTTCGGCCGCTGGAAATACATCGATAATACGGTCAATAGTACCCGCTGCCGAGCTAGTGTGTAAAGTACCAAAGACGAGGTGTCCTGTTTCCGCCGCACTGATGGCTAGGGAGATGGTTTCTAAATCCCGCATCTCACCTACTAGGATAATATCAGGATCTTCCCGTAATGCAGCTTTTAGGGCGTTGGCGAAACTTTTGGTATCTTCCCCTTTTTGTCTTTGGTGAAAAAGACTGTTAACGTTGGGAAAAACGTACTCGATGGGATCTTCTACGGTTAAGATATGTTCAGCGCGGGTACGATTAATTAAATCTAGCATGGCGGCTAGGGTGGTGGTTTTTCCTGAACCTGTTTGCCCTGTTACCAATATTAAACCCCTGGGGCGATCGGTCATTTCTTTGATAATATCAGGGAGTCCTAGTTGATCAAAGTTAGGAATTTTAGAAGATAATGCCCTTAAACAAGCCGCATAACAACCCCTTTCCTTATAAACATTGACCCGAAAACGAGCTAAACCTTTCACGCCATAAGAACAATCTAACTCCCAGTTTTGCTCAAGGGTTTTGCGCTGGGTATTGTTTAACATACTGAAAATCAGCTTTTGGCATTCTTGGGGGCTTAAAGGCTCATCGCCGATGGGGGTTAATTTACCACTGATACGAAAGTAAACGGGCGCCCCTGCTTGGATGTGCATATCTGAGCCACCCATTTCTACCAATTGTTCCATCAAGTCTTCTATCATTAAATCCATGGACTTTTTCTCCTGATGATTTCTTTACTCTAATATATCTATCCTTCCCCCGATTTTTATTAATTACTCATAAAGGTTAATGTTTTTCACTCCTTCCCTTCGCAATTAACAACCCTTAGTTAATAATTACTAGATAAAGTTTACTATCATCCATCGTGCAATGAATTATATCAAATTCGGAAAATTCGTTATAAATAGATTGTATCTTCGCCTTTCTTTGCCCCACTGTGTAATTCATTACACGGCTAACAGTGAATGTTCAATAAATTGAACTAAAATTGATTATTTTAATATCTTTTTTTACTAATTTTATTGGTTTATCCTTTTGAGTGGATTTGGTATCAGATACCATTTTAACCATTAGAGTTGTTACCCATTTCCTGTCTCAACTTTGACAGTTAGGACAAAAATGGGTCGATCGCCCTGATAACTTCATTTTGTCGATAGGTGTATTACATACCCTACAGGGTTGCCCTTTTCTGCCATATACCCAAGCCTTACCCCCATAGTTACCATTAACCCCCGTGATATGGAGAAAGTCACTAAAACTTGTTCCCCCTGCCTTGATAGAATCGTTTAATACCTCAATGATGGCGATTCTTAATTTTTCAATTTGTGGTGATGTGAGGTTACAGCTGATAGTATTAGGCATGATGCCACTCTTAAATAAAGCCTCATCGGCATATATATTACCAATTCCTGCCACCACAGTTTGATCGAGTAGTAGGGTTTTGATATTACGACGGCTTTTGCTTAATTTTTCTTGGAAATATTCCACGGTAAACTGAGGGGAAAAAGGCTCAACTCCTAATTTTTGTAAACCCGTTACCACCGTTTCGGGGGGATTATCGTTTTCTAACCACCAAAACTTACCAAAGGTGCGAGTATCCACAAAACGTAATTCCTTGCCTCCGTCAAAAAATAATCTTACCCTTGTATGTTTTTGTAACTCACTATCTTGATTTATCCATAATAACTGCCCTGTCATACGTAGATGTACCCCTAACCATCCCTCCGACAGTTGGGCCAATAGATATTTACCTCGACGATGCCATTGAATAATCTTTTTTGTGGTGATGCCCTGTTCAAAGGAGGCGACAGAATCAGGGTAGGCTAGGGTACGGGGTAATAATACTTTAGCAGATTTAATGGTAAGTGCCGAAGTCGTTTTGTTTAAACCTCGACACACTGTTTCTACTTCGGGTAATTCTGGCATAAATTCAAAAGATAATTGATAAACAAGATAATAGCGGATTGATTATCCTTCAATCAATTATCCATTGCCGAAATACCTTGATATTTATTTTTTCTTAGCAGGGGCTGGGGTGACAACTTCTAATTCGCTTTCGGCGAAGTTGTTGGTATTTACACCCCCTGCACTACCACTAAAACCGTTGTAGTTAACTTTATCAAAACGAACAATTACAGGGTAAATAATACCGCTTTTATCAACTGTTGCAACGGTGCCTACGTCTTTGTACCAGTAGGATTCCTTGCGTAAGATTCTTACTTTTGCTCCACGTTCAATTGCCATAATTAAATTATTTTTCCAAAAATATTATCTTTAGATAACAGATTACTACTTGTTAGCCCTGATCGCACCATTTTTCGTTTTAAGTTTTATTAAGAGGTCAACAATTGACAATGGACGATGGACAATGGACAATAAGATTTTGATGAGTTAACAGAAGAAGGAAGTAGTTTTATGGCGATGCAAATGAAAATATATGTCCCCCCCCATCCTTTGGTTAGGCATTGGTTGGCGGTGGCACGGGATAAGAATACTCCTTCTACTTTGTTTAAAACTGCGATGGTTGAGTTGGGGCGTTGGTTGACTTATGAGGCTATTCGAGATTGGTTACCCACTATCGATACTCAGGTGGAAACCCCTGTAGGTGTGGCTGATGCTAGTTTTATTAATCCTCAAAGTGCGATCGCCACTATTCCCATTCTAAGGGCGGGTTTAACTTTGGCCGAAGGCGCTCAAACTGTTATTCCCCTTGCTTCTACCTATCATCTTGGTTTGGTGAGGGATGAGAAAACCCTTAAGCCTTCTTGTTATTTGAATAAACTACCTGAAAAGTTTGCCCTTGATACCCGTATTCTTATTTTAGATCCGATGTTGGCTACTGGTGGTTCGATGATGTATGCTTTGGAGGAAGTGTCTAAACGGGGCGGAAATATCGATTTAACCCGTATTATCTCTGTGGTGGGGGCGCCCCCTGCCCTGAAGGAGTTAGGCACGGCCTACCCATCGTTAACTATCTACAGCGCCATGATTGATGAGGAGGTTAATGATGCTGGTTTTATTGTACCTGGTTTGGGGGATGCGGGCGATCGCTCTTTTAATAATGCTTAATTTTTGTTAATGTAAATAAATGCAGTTACCCCATGGAAATAAAGCAATATTGGGCAATAAAATCGAGAGTTATTGTTTAAATATTTATCACGAAAAGGGCAAACATAAAGCCATTTTATTTGACGCAAAGTTAGGTATCACAATTGATAATGCTTATATTCTGAAAGAGGCATTACTATCAGCAGCCATTAGAGAAAAAGTTAAAATAGTTAAGGAAAATGACTATGGTATCCACTACAATATGAAATTTATCTTACAAACGAATGTTGGTGAGTCACTAATTCTTGTCGGTTGGATTATTCGAAGGGGAGAAACTTTTCCCCGATTGACTAATTGCTACCCTGTCAAAAAATAACAAAAAGCTATGAAAAAAATTAAGGACTTGGATTTAGTCGCACTATTGGAAGATATTACTACCAGCCATTATGAAACAGGAGAGCAAATTATTCTTTATCAAGGACAAGTTGGTACGGTGGTAATGGAATATGATGATTTTGTTTATGAGGTTGAATTTAGTGATAGTTATGGGCAAACCTATGCCATGGAAACTTTAAAAGGTAATCAATTGATGTTATTACATTCTGATTTGGTGTCAGTTGCTTAATTTTTGTTAATCACCATAGTCAACAAATCTTAAAATATTGGATAATGGAAGGGGAACAAATATTGAGATTTGCAAGTTAATTATTGGATAACCATATTATGAGTGAGAAAGATAATTTTGGGAGTGGTTTTTTGTTGGGTACAATTATTGGTGGTGTTGTGGGTGGTGTCATAGGTGCGATCGCATCTAAAAAAGTTAATGAAATGGGGCAAAATAATGCCGATTCTGATTTAAATTATCGTGATCATAATTTTTTAAACAATACAGAAAATATTGAAACAGCAAGATTAAGTTTAGAAGAGAAGATAAATCAATTAAACCACGCTATTGAAGATGTTAGGGTTACTTTGGTTAACAATTCTGAATTAGGGAAAAACGGTAATTAGTCAGTTATTTAATCTACATCATACAAACAATTACCGCCTAAAGTTGGTCAATATTTTTTACTATTACCAATTTTGATAATTTGTAACAATAGCTACTATATAATTTTGTCTTGGTGAATGGAAAAGTAACCATATTATTTTGCTGAAAATTAGATTAAAAAATCTAATAAAACTATTCAATTATACTAACAAAAATTAAAAATATCTAGTGGCTAAAATTCAGAATTAAACCATAAACAGTTGATTAGATAAAAATAAAAATGAACCCTTCTTTCCCTCTAAATTTTGGGGACAACGAATATTTAACAATCATTGAAAATATCAGTGATGGCATATTATTATTAAATCACAATAATCAGGTTATTTATTCTAACAAAAAGGTTCAAGAATTATTTATAGATTCTTCAAAAGATGATCATATTTTATCTGAAAATAGCTCACGATTCATTAAAATTCAATGGTTAGAATCAGAGTTAAACAAAATTATTAAATCAGAAAAACAAGCAATTCAACTTACCAAAAAAGTTAACTCTAATATAGGTTTAGTCTGGTTAAATATAAAAATAATTAATATTAGCAAAATTCCTCAAAAAATACCAAGAATCTTAGTTACTTTTACAGACATAACAAAGTTAATTTACACCAAAGAAAAGCTAAAGGCGATCGCACTTTACAACCTTAACGGATTAATGGTAACAGATAAAGAAGGAAAAATATTATTTATCAACTCCATTGGGAAAAAAATGTTTGAAGGGAAAGCCAACAAAATGTTTGGTGAATTATTCGGCATTCCCTTAGCCTCCTCAAAATCCACAGAAATTATCATTCCCCGTCAAAAAGACAAAATGTTAACCATTAATATGAATGTCAAACCGATTCAATGGGAAGATAAAAAAGCCTATCTAATTACCTTCGTTGACATTACCCATAGCAAAAAAATAGAAGAACAATTAAAATTTTTACATCAAGCATCAGAACAAAGTCCAGCATCCATTATTATTACCGATAACAGTGGCATAATTCAATACGTTAACTCAAAATTTGAAAGGGTAACAGGCTACACCAGAGAAGAAGTCATCGGTAAAAATCCTCGTATCCTCAAATCAGGGGAAACCAGTAAAGAAGAATATAAAAAAATATGGCAAACCATCTCCAGTGGAAAAGAATGGCATGGAGAATTTCATAATCGAAAAAAAAATGGCGAACTTTTTTGGGAAATCGCCTCTATCTCACCCATCAAAGATGAATACGGCATCATCACCCACTATGTAGCCGTCAAAGAAGACATTACCGACAAAAAACAACAAGAAGAATTACTCTCCCACCAAGCCAACTATGATTATTTAACAGAATTACCCAATCGCCTTTTGGGTATGGAAAGATTAAAACAAGAAATCAGTAAAGCGCAACGCAATAAACTTTCAGTAGCCCTTATTTTTCTTGACTTAGATAACTTTAAAAATATTAACGATACCCTAGGGCATCAATACGGAGATGAATTATTAATAGTTGTTGCCCAAAGACTGCGTAATTGTTTGAGGGAAAGCGATACCGTTGCCCGACTAGGGGGCGATGAATTTTTAATTATCATATCCTCCCTAACATCCGTTTCTCAGGGAGAGATAATCGCCTCTAAACTTCTTAATGCCATGAGAAAACCTTTTATCATTGCGGGGGAAAAAAGATTTGTTTCCGCTAGTATTGGTATTACTTTTTATCCTCAAGATGGTGATGATATTCAAAACTTAATTAAAAATGCTGATTTAGCTATGTATGAAGCTAAAAAGAAAGGGAAAAATAATTTCAAGTTTTTTGACGATAAAATGAATCAGGTTGCCCAAAAGAAAATGCTACAGGAAACCTATTTACGTCAAGCATTAAGAAATGATGAATTATTCTTAGTTTATCAACCTATTTTTGAATTAAAAACAAAAAAAATTATTGGGTTTGAGTCTTTAACCCGTTGGCATAATGATATTTTGGGAGATGTTTCCCCCGTAGAATTTATTAACATAGCAGAAGAAACTGGCTTGATAATTGATTTGGGAAAATGGTTATTAGAAAAGATTTGTCAACAGTTATTTATTTGGCAAAAAGAAGGTATTGATATTTATATTTCCATGAATTTATCTCCTCGACAATTTAGAGATAGTCATTTGGTAGAAAGTATTTTAGAGACAACTAAAAAGTATCAAATTAACCCTAAAAATTTAAAATTAGAAATAACTGAGCAAGTATTGGTAGAAGATATTCCCATTGTTAAACAATTATTATTTCAGCTTAATTCCCTTGGATTTGAACTTTATTTAGATGATTTTGGTACGGGCTATTCTTCTTTGAGTTATCTAAGAAAATATCCTTTTACACTAATAAAAATTGACCGTAGTTTTGTTTTGGATATAGAAGAAAGTGATAAAAATAAGGCTTTAATAAAAACTATGATTTCCATGGCTCATAATCTCAATTTATCGATAATTGCTGAAGGGATTGAAACCCCTAATCAATTGGATTTTTTAAAATCGGAAAATTGTGCCGCTGGGCAAGGTTATTTATTTAGTCGCCCCTTGGAGGCAGAAAAATTACTAGATTTTATTTCTGGCGTTGAAAGGTGAGAAAGGGGATAATACAATGGAAGATGTTATTTTTTGATTAATTTATATATAACTTAAACAATGGATTTTAAAGTTAATTCTAGTTCGTTTTTAGATTGGAATGGAGATATTCTTGCCCTTGGTTTTTTTGAGGATGATACTGAGTTAACAGGGGATATAGCTAGTTTAAATGACAAGTTAGATGGGGTAATTACGGAGTTAATCGAGGAGAATGATTTTAAGGGTAAGGCTAACTCTACCCTCACTGCAAGGGTTGGTGCTAAATCTCCTATTCGTAAAGTGATGTTGGTGGGTTTAGGCAAACAGGAAGATATTACTTCTAATGGTATCAGATTAGCCGCAGGGGCGATCGCCCGTAGCACAGCCAAAGAAAATGGTAAAACCCTAGGTATTGCTTTAAATATCAATGAATATGAAGCAGATACCATCGCCCAAATGATTACCGAAGGAGTAATTTTAGCCCTCCACAAAGATAACCGTTTCAAATCCGATGCCAAAAACGAAGTAAAACTAACCAATGTGGATATATTAGGTTTACAGGCTTCCGACAACGCCATCACTAAAGGCAAACAAATCAGCGATGGGGTAATTTTAGCTAGGGAATTGGTAAACTCTCCCCCCAACGACATCAACCCCATTACCCTCGCCCAAATCGCCCAAGATTTAGCCAAGGATTACAGCCTAGAATTAACTATCCTTGAGAAAGAAGAATGCGAAAAATTAGGCATGGGAGCATTTTTAGGAGTTGCCCAAGCCTCCGATATTCCCCCCAAATTTGTCCATCTCACCTACAAACCCCAAGGCACAGCAAAACGTAAAGTAGCTATCATCGGTAAGGGTTTAACCTTCGATTCTGGTGGTTTAAATCTCAAGGTGTCGGGTAGTGGTATCGAAACCATGAAAATGGATATGGGAGGCGCAGCGGCTACCTTTGGGGCTGCAAAAGCCATCGCCCAACTAAAACCCGATGTGGAGGTGCATTTTATCAGCGCCATCACCGAAAACATGATTAGTGGTAAGGCAATGCACCCTGGTGACATTCTCACCGCTTCCAATGGTAAAACCATCGAGGTAAATAACACCGATGCAGAAGGGCGTTTAACCCTCGCTGATGCCCTTGTATATGCGGATAAGTTGGGAGTTGATGCCATGGTGGATTTAGCTACCCTCACGGGCGCTTGTATCGTGGCTTTGGGTAACGACATTGCGGGTTTATGGACTAGGGATGATAAACTTGCCCAAGATTTGAGCGTTGCTTCTGAGGGCGCTGGGGAAAAATTCTGGCAAATGCCCATGGAAACCGATTATTTTGATATTATGAAAAGTGCGATCGCCGATATGAAAAACACGGGTAGTCGCGCTGGAGGCTCAATCACCGCAGCCCTTTTCCTAGAACAGTTTGTGGAAAATACCCCCTGGGTGCATCTGGATGTGGCAGGGCCGGTTTGGGCAGAAAAGGCTAATTCTATCAACAATGAAGGGGGTACGGGTTTTGCTGTGCGCACCCTTGTTAATTGGGTATTGGGTTAAGTAGGCAATAGGCAATAGTTTTCAATGGTTTATGGTTATAAATTGATAATCTAAACATTTTAAACTCTCGTTTTTGTTACAAGTTTTTGAGAATGTGTTTTAAGGGGCGCTGGGTAAGTGTTAGGTTTATTTTAATCAGATTTTATTTTCGGAGGGTTTAATTATGGGAGAAGCTAAACGCAGACAAAAGAATTTAGGGGAAGACTATGGCAAGGAAGAAAGGGTTGTTTCTTGGTTTCCTCTTACCAAAACTCAGGCTTCTGATGCTTATAAGTTAACCACTAGAGGCGCATGGGTGGGCATCATTTCCCTTGGTGTCACTTGGGCTATTATTCGTTTTATTGGCCCTGCTTTTGGATGGTGGCAAGTTAATTAACAATTGACAATTGACAGTTACTGAAGCATCACAATATTCGTTTTTTACTATCAAGTAAATCTTTCTTAGACTTCTCCATAAATAATTTTTCGTTGGCTTGTAGTAAAGGCTTTAGCCTTTAAAATGCCTATTATTGGAGATGTCGAAGACAGAGGGGTAAAGATTTAAAGGAAAGAAAAAAATTCAGATAATTTTTAATATATACAAATGAATTATTTAATCGCAGTATTATCCGATAGAATTAAAGCGGAGGAGGCTTACACGGCTTTGGAAAAGGCTGATATTCCCCTCAAGCAGGTATCTATTTTGGGTAAGGGTTATAAAACCGCCGATGAGTTTGGATTTCTTGATCCTAATAAACAAGGGCGCGAAAATGCTATTAGGATGGCATATTGGTTGATTCCTTTTGGTTTCTTTGGGGGTTATACTTTTGATGCTATTACTGGTTTAGATACTTTTGCATGGGCTGGTGAGCCTTTTAACCATATTATAGGTGGTTTTTTAGGGGCGATCGGTGGTGCGATGGGTAGTTTTTTTGTCGGTGGTAGTGGTACTTTATTACAGGGGGCTAGTGATGATTTACCCTATCGCAATCGCTTAAATGCTGGAAAGTATCTGATTGTGGTGCAAGGGGATGATTTTATTAAAAATAAAGCCACTCTTATTTTACAATCCTTGAAGCCTGAAAATTTACAAGGTTATGTGGAGAATTGACAATTAACAATGGACAATTGACACTTAATTTCATGGTCAATTTGTCTAACTTATTTTACATTTGTTATATAAACATTATCTTGTTAAATTATTTTTTGGGATTGTCAGAAATATATAAGAATAAAAAGCAATTATTTTTAGTGTTATAAATTTAAAATCTTTTCCTAAGTTCAATTATTATCAATTATCAATTATCCATTATTAGATGTTACCGAGAGAAGATATTTTAAATAGAGTTGAAAATCGAGCCGAAATTGCTAAAGTTTTGGATAAAGCTGAACAAGCAATAAAAACATGGGAATTGGTGGTTACTGATTTTTTATCGCCCCCTGTATTAGCGGAAGTGAACGAAATTTTTGCCCAGTTAACTGAGGTGCAAATTATCCCTTGGGGTGGTTTTCCTCAAGCGGAAAGGAAAAGGGTGGGTATTCATCGGGAGGAGATTCCCTGTGATGTTTCCCAGATGCCTGTGGTGGCTTTGGATATTGCTGGTAACTTTTTGTTTGATACGGCTACCCATCGAGACTTTTTGGGGGCGATTTTGGGTGCTGGGGTAGTTAGGGAAAAGGTAGGTGATATTATCGTTTTGGGAGAAAGGGGCGCCCAAGTGGTGGTAACTCCTGAAATGGTGGATTTTTTTGAGTCTTCTTTGGTGCAAGTGCGCTCTGTGCCTGTGAAAACCAAGAGAATTGAGCTTTCAGATTTGAAGGTAAGAGAACCCAAAAAGAAGGAAATGACTACCGTAGAGGCTTCTTTACGCCTAGATGCGATCGCATCTTACGGGTTCGGTTTATCCCGCTCAAAAATGGTCGATGCCATTAACAATGGTGATGTAAGGGTAAATTGGAAAGAAGTTACCCAATCTAGTTACAATCTCAAAACAGGTGATTTAGTCTCTTTTCGAGGTAAAGGGAGATTGGAAATCGGCGATATTAGTATTACTAAAAAAGAGCGTTATCGCATCGCCTTAACCCGATTTGTGTAATTTATAGCAGGAATAGTTAATGGGGCATTCCTTATCTTGGGGATGAAATATTGTTGAATTACACTAAATGTTTAATATTAAAACTATTATTACCATTGCCTATTGCCCATTGCCAATTTTATTATCCAACCCTAATTAAACTTTTTCAGTATTATAGATATAATGGACGATTTTACCCCAGATTTAGCAGGATCATCATTACCACCCCAAAATATAGAAGCAGAAGAAATTATATTAGGAGGTATATTATTTGATCCCAATGCCATGGGTAAAGTAGTTGATATACTACAACCAGAGGCTTTTTATGTTCAAGCCCATCGTCAAATTTATGAAGCCGCCAGACATCTTTATTTTCAAGGTCAACCTATCGATTTAATGACTATTTCTACTTGGTTAAATGACCAAAATTTACTAGAAAAAGTAGGTGGAAATACGAAGATAATTAGTCTATTAGATCGTACTGTTTCGGCGGCTAATATTGAAAGATATGTACCTTTAATTACTGAAAAATATATCAGACGTTTATTAATTTCCACCGCCAAAGAAATCGGTGAATTAGGCTTTGATACCACCAAAGATTTAGATAATGTTTTAGATGAATCTGAACAAAAAATATTTAGCCTTACCCAAGCAAGAATCCAAGAAGGTTTAGTACCCATTTCTAGTACATTATTAGATACTTTTACCGAAATTCAAGCCTTCCAAGAAAAAACCGCTTTACCCGGTATTAGTTCAGAGTTTTATGATTTAGATGGCATGACAGGGGGATTTCAGCGCTCGGATTTAATTATTATTGCCGCGCGCCCGTCCATGGGAAAATGTTTAAGTAGTGATGCAGAAATTGTGCTTGATGATGGTAGCATTGCCACCATTGAGGAAATATATCATCGTCGTCAAGGAAAGGTTTTAACCCTCACCGATAATTGGCGATTTGGACTAACTCAACCGTCTAATTTTGTGGATGATGGCATTAAGCCAGTTTTTAGGGTAAAAACCAAATTAGGGCGTTGTATTGAAACGACTTTAACTCATCCTTATCTAACTATTCAGGGATGGCAAAAATTATCACAGCTACAGGAAGGGGATAAAATTGCCGCGCCTCGTAAGTTGCCCATTTTTGGTGAGGAAACCATGCCAGAGTATCAGGTAAAACTGTTGGCATATTTTATCGGTGATGGTTGTTTAACTCGTAGTTGTCCTCAATTTACTAATTCTAATCCTCTTTTACAACAGGATTTTATTGAATCTATTAGTTATTTTGAAGGGATAAAGGTTAAACGGGAAACATCACAAGATACTCGGATTACTAGCTTTATTGTTAGCAAAAATTTGGATTTTATCAAAGAAAAAAGGTTATTATTTGCTCAAAATTTAACAATAATTATTAATAATTGCCAATTAACTTCTGCAAAAATAGCTGATTTAATAGGAGTACGTCCTTCAGTAATTTCTAGTTGGAAAAAAGGGATTTATGCACCGAATAAGGAGCAATTAAATAAGTTATGTTCTATCTTGAATATAGAGCAACATCAATTATTAGATTCCGAGATAAATTTAATTAATAAAAATCAAAAAAATATAGTTACTTTATGGTTAGAAAGTATAGAATTATGGGGGAAAAATGCCCATGATAAATTTATTCCTGATTCTATCTTTAAGTTATCTAAATATTTAGTAAGTTTATTTTTAAATCGTCTTTTCTCTACGGATGGTTGGTTAACGGTTTTAAAAAGTAATCAGGTACAATTGGGATATGCTACGGTGAGCGAAAAATTAGCTCGTCAAGTACAGCATTTGTTATTAAGGTTTGGTGTTATAGCTCATTTAAAACAACGTTCTGTTAAGTATAAAGATGGTACAAATAAACTATGGCAATTGAATATTACCGATGTCAATTCTATTAAGACTTTTATTGATGATATAGGTATTTTTGGCAAAGAAGGGGCTATAAATCGAGCAAAAAAAGCATTAGTAAATAAGAAAATTTATAGAACTAATTGCGATTTAATCCCTTTGGAAATATGGAAAGAAATCGAATTTCATAAAGGGGATGAAAGTTGGTCAAGTTTAGCTAAAAGGGCTGGAATTAAAGGTTATAAAAATATTCATCAAGGAAAACGATGTTTATCGAGAGAAAGATTATTTAAACTTGCTTTTGCCTTGAATAATTTACCTTTACAAAATCTTGCTACTAGCGATATTTATTGGGATGAAATTGTTTCCATTACATACATGGGTGAAAAACAGGTTTATGATTTAACGATTCCCGAAACCCATAATTTTGTTGCCAATGATATTTGTGTTCATAATACAAGTTTTGCTCTTAATATCGCTTCTAATGTGGCAAAACATTCTAATTTAGCGGTGGCAATCTTTAGTTTGGAGATGTCAAGGGAGCAATTGGCGATGCGTCTGTTGTCGGGAGAAGCAAGGGTAGAGAGTAACCGCCTCAAGTCTGGCAGGATTACGGAACAAGAGATGGAGCCTTTGATGAGTGCCATGGGTACTTTGGCGGAGTTGCCCATCTATATTGATGATACTGCTAATTTAACGGTGATGCAAATGCGATCGCAAGTTAGACGTTTACAAGCGGAAAAAAAAGGACAATTAGGACTGGTATTATTAGACTATCTGCAATTAATGCAGGGAGGGGGTGATAACCGTGTGCAGGAATTGTCAAAAATGACAAGGGCGCTCAAAGGTTTAGCAAGGGAAATTAACGCTCCTGTAATTGCTCTATCTCAGTTGAGTAGGGCAGTGGAGCAACGCACAAACAAACGCCCCATGTTATCGGATTTGAGAGAGTCGGGATCAATAGAACAAGATGCGGATTTAGTGTTAATGTTATATCGTGACGAATATTATCACCCTGATAGTGTTGATCAAGGAGTAGCGGAGGTAATTGTGGCAAAACATCGTAATGGCCCCACGGGATTAGTAAAACTCCTTTTTCGTCCTGAATTAACCCAGTTTTTGAACATGAAAAGAGGGTAACAAATGAAGATAAAAGAACTTATTTTTTATCCTATCAAATCTTGCCGAGGGATTCATCTTTCCCATGCAAAAGTGGGCGACAAGGGGTTATCAGATTATAACAATAGTTTATATTACGATCGCACCTTCATGATCGTTGATGAATCAGGTAAATTTATCACCCAAAGACAACACCCCCAACTAGCCAGAGTTATAGTAACCATTGACGGGGAAAAAATTACCCTCAGTTTTGATAACTCATCCATGGATTCTATTACTTTTACTCCTCAAAATCAGGGTAATATGGTTGAAGTACAAGTATGGGGCGATCGCACCCTAGCCATTGATCAAGGAAAAGCAGTCGCCCAGTGGTTTCAAGAAATTCTGTCCATGAAAGGATGTCGCCTAGTCAAACAAGACGACTACAACATTCGAGCCATTAACCCCCAACATAGCACCCAATCAAATCAACCCGTCAGCTTTGCCGATGGCTTCCCCTATCTCCTCACCAATACCGCCTCATTAGCCTATCTCAATCAAAAACTAGAAGAAAAATACCCCCACCAACAGCAACAAATATCCATGGATAGATTTCGCCCTAATATTGTCATGGAAACCGATACCCCATTCATCGAAGACACATGGGAAAACATTACCCTTGGTGAGATAAAATTTAAGATAGTAAAACCCTGTAGCCGTTGTAAAATAACCACCACAAATCAAACAACAGGCACTGTAAACCCTCTCAATGAACCTTTAAAAACCCTCAGCACTTTTCGCAATATACCCCAACAAGGAATTATGTTCGGGCAAAATATGATCGCCCTAAGCAATGGACAATTAACAATGGATAATTGACAATTATTTAATTATCCTGAACTGAGGTTATTTATAACTAATTATCCGAACTTGATATTAAACCTTTAACCTATAACATACAGGGACATAGCATACTACGCCCCACCATACGGACAAATTCCCAACTCAGGTTAAGTTAAAACAGTTTCTTCAGAAGCCCTAGACTCTTCCTCCTGCGGTGTAGATTGCGATTTAGAACCCACAAAAGAGAAGTTAAGGGGTTCATGTAACAACATATATAAACAGGGAATCAAGAATAAAGTTAACAAAGTTGCCAAAGATAAACCCCAAAAAACCACAATACCCAAGGGTTGTAAAAATTCCCCCCCATCCCCTGCCCCTAAAGCCAAAGGATACATCCCTAATACGGTGGTGATGGTAGTCATCATAATTGGGCGTAACCGTTGCGAGGCGGCCTGAATCATACAGTCACGGCGACTGGGTTGGGAAATGGCAGGATCGGCTTTTTGTTCTTCATATAGTTGATTTGCCAACTCTACCATGACAATGGCATTATTAACCACAATACCCACCAATAACACAGCACCGACAATCACCGTTGCACCTACAGGGGTTTGAGTGAAATATAATCCATAAATACCTCCCGATAAAGCTAAGGGTAAGGTAAACATAATAACTAAAGGATCAATTAAAGAATTATATTGCACTGCCATCACCACAAAGACGAGGAAACCAGCCAAACCAGCTAAAATTGGTAAAGAAGACTGTAGCTCATCATTACTTTGTCTGGCATAACTAGGTAAAATTCTAATTCCTTGGGGTAAATCAATATTATCGACAATGGTATCAATTTCATCTAAGGCCGGTCCTAAATTAGCACCTTCGGCCAAATCACCCGTGATAATATATACCTGTCTTTGGTTAATACGTCTAATTTCACTGGGGGCCGAGCCTGTTTCGATGGTGGCTACCTCTCCTAAACGAATCAGACGATTATCACCCGTAAAGATGGGAATGTCTTGCAAATCATCGGCACTATTGACTTGATCTGAATCTAATTGTACATTTATATCCACTAACCTAGTTCCTCTCTGTAGTTGCGTGGGTATCACACCACTAACGGAAGTGCGTAAGGAGTCGGTAAAGTCTTGGATAGTTAAATCGAAGTCTGCCAATCTTGCTAAATTGGGGCGAATAATTACTTCAGGTTGACGGGGGTCACTGTCGGGGGTAAAGTCAGATAAATTAGCTTCTTGATCCAACACTTCCACGATTCTTGCCCCAGCGGTTTCGAGAATATTTTGATCATTTCCTTGTAAAACCACATCCACATCGGCTCTGACGGGGGAATTATTCAGGTTTAAACCCCTTACCCTACCTGGGAAAGCTCGAATACGAATGTCAACTAGATTCATCTGGGCAAATTCACGGTTAATTCTCCCTGCAAATTCTTCTACATCAGTACCAGGTTTGAGGGTAATATCACTAGAACCCCTTAAAACATTTTCGCTGGTATTTCCTGCAAATAAGCCTCCCCCTGCAGTGGTGAAAACATATTCTGTTTCTGGTTGGGCTTGGATGATTTCATCTACTAAACCCATAACCCTGCGGTTGGTGGCTAGGGTGGTTTCGGTGGGGAAACCGACTCTAACGTTAACTTGCCCTGTGTTGATGGAAGGTAAAATTTCTTGGGGTAGTTGTTGGGCAAGGTTGAAGCTAATTCCCCCTAAACTTAGGAATATAACTATAACGAATATCCAACGGATATTGACAAGAAAGCCAAGGGTTGATTGGTAACGTTGATTGATTTTGTCAAAGGTTTTGTTAAACCAATAGATGATAAAAAATTTACGAATGTTGCTACTCCATGGCACTGCAAGGAGTCGGGAGGTGAGCATGGGTACGATGGTTAGGGCGACTACGATGGAAGCTGCGATCGCAAAGCTGATGGTTAATACTAACTCACTGAATAATAAAGACAGTAATCCGCCTATTAAAAGAAACGGTAATACCGCCACTAAGTTGGTGCTAGTGGAGGCGATGAGGGCAGATTCTACACTAGAAGCACTTTGAATAGATTTATCTATAATTTGATTACGCCAAAAACTTGATTTTTTAATTCGTTTATTGGCAGGTACTTTGGTTATTTCCTCTGTACCTCCCACAAGGGTTTCGAGCATGACAATGGAGTTATCTACGACGATACCCACCCCCAGGGCTAAACCTCCAAGGCTGAAGACATTAAGGGAAAAGCCTGATAGACGCATCATGATGATGGCTGCTAGGGTAGCTAGGGGAATGGAGACTACGATAATAAAAGTTTGACGCAGAGAGCCTAAAAAGAGTAAAACGGCGATCGCCGCTAACCCTGAACCCGTCAAACCTGCCATAATCACATTATCAATGGCATTTTCAATAAAAATCGACTCATCGAGGGTAGGCAAAAACTCAATACCATCAGGTAAAACCGTTCCCCTTTGCAAATCCTCAAGGCGTTGTTTAACATTTTCAATCACCTCAATAGTATTAGCATCAGGCTGTTTTTGTACACTCACTTTCACCGCAGGAACACCATTAAGGGTAACAAAAACTCGTTGTTCCTCGCTACCATCCACCACTTGAGCAAACTCCCGTAAATAAACCCGTCGCCCATTTTCTCCACTACTAAAAGAAAGATCATCTAAAATGTCCGCTGAGGAAAACTTTCCCGCAACCCTAGTTAAAGGCTCATTATTTTCCCCCAACAATCTTCCCCCCGTAATATCTTGGTTGGCAGAATCCAACTCACTTAAAACCGTGTTCAAATTTACTCCTAAAGCCTGAAGACGATTTAAATCAATGTCGATTCTTACCTCCTCATTAACACCCCCAGACACATCCACCGATGCCACTCCCGGCACAATGGTTAATTCTCGGGCGATTTCATCTTCCGCCAAAATTCTCAAGTCCAAAACATCCAAATTTTTCGATGTCATGGCAAACTCATAAACGGGTAATTGAGACGGATCAAACTTAAATAGCCTAGTATTATCTAAATTATCAGGTAATCTTCCCCTTGCACGGTTAAAAGAAGCCGTAGCATCATTGAGGGCTTGATCAATGTTTCCCCCTACCCGAAAAAACAAATCAAGACTTACACTATCTTCCCTAGTGCGGGAATAAATTTGTTCTAATCCTTCCGTGGCAGATAAGGCTTCTTCCAAGGGACGAGTAATTTCTTCTACCGCCACTTCTGGGGCAATACCGTTGGTGCTTACCCTAACTCCAATGCGGGGATAAGTGATAGAAGGTAACAAGTCCACAGCAATATTATTAATAAAAAATACGCCGATAACCATTAATGCCAATGTCAACATAATCGTACCAATGTGACGGCGAATGGCTACACCGCTTATGCTAAAGCCTTGATGGGAATTATTTAGATCTGATTTCATTGTTTGAGGGGATAAAGTTCATAAAACTTAACATCAATGTAACACACTGATTTGAGGATTGATTGCAATGCCTCATGGCTTTAGACTTAGAGGAATAAGAAAAGGTTTAAAACAATGGACAATTAATAATTTTATTGATTATCTAGGGTGTTTCAAACGGATTTAATTATTTTCAATAATCTGGCATTGCTTAATCATTGTATGAAATATAGTTGAATAACATTAGAAATCGAGACGTGAATACATTGCTACCGTTGCCCATTCCCTGTTCCCTGCCTTAACGAGAAATCATATCTAAAATCAGCAATGCCAATAATTCTTTTCTTGTGAAAAAAAGTCGTAAAAAACGTAAAAAATCCCCCAAAAGAGGGAGATGTTTTGAAATTAACGATTGACCTTACATTTTATTGAGATAAAAATGGTAAAGCGATGGAATTACCTGATTCTGATTTGTGGGCAAGGTTGACGAAAATTACTAGGGGTAAAATCCCTGTTACAATTCCTAACAATACGGGAATGTAGAAGTTTGCACCAATACTCATTACCATGGCAAAGGTGAAATTGCCTATATATACGCCCACGGGAATGGTTAGGGGAATGTTGTTGAAGTCTAGGGGTTTAAAACGCCAAATGATGGTGGCAACACTCATAAATACTACCCCTGTGCCGAACCAACCGACAAAGTTTTGGTAGGGCATTCCAAAAAAGGCTCCGGGTTGATCCCATAACCAAAAGGGCATAGAAGTTTGGCTCATGGCTGGATCGAGGACAAAATCCCAAGAGGTTAGTAATAATGAACCAAAGACGATCGCCCCTAAATCTTTCACAAAATTAGGTAAGGAGAGTTTTTCTAAACCCACCCTTGTGATGATATAACCACAAAAACCAAGATAAAACCAAGATAAAGGAATGGTAAAGGGAACTAATCCCGAAATTTTGTATCCTAAACCAGACAAGTAGTGATAATCTCCGAAAGGAAATCCTGTGCTAGTGCCTAGTAATTCGCTTATTAAGGAAATTCCTAGGGCGGGAATCATAAACCCTAACCAATGCCATAGTCCTAGTTTACGGTAAGCGAAAAGGGCGATCGTTGCCCAACCCAAAATCATATATACCACACCACCACCAATCATCGACCAACTAAAAGCCGACTGCCCGATAGGCGGTAAACTAGCCACAAATTCAGGATGGGGTAACACCAACAACAACCCCGCCAAACCAAAAAACATCGCCAATATATGCCCAATGAAAAAGTACCCTTCTTTTTCTCTCACTATCTGTTTAATCAATTTTTCTTACCCTCTTACTTAATTTTCAATAATTTGATGACATTCTTACTTTCCCTTGACGGGCAAATTTATATCTTTATAGTCACCATTTTATTAAATTTTTCTAAAAATTATTAAGAATAGTTAAGAGAATCATTGAAAATTGAAAACTGATAATAAATTACTATCACCCCCACTCCCCATCACCCTATCTCC
>NZ_JADEWC010000029.1 GCF_015207825.1 Cyanobacterium stanieri LEGE 03274 | reverse complement strand
ATCCCGAACTCGTGGGTGAAACATAACTGCAGCGACGATACTACGGGGGTAGCCCCTTGGGACAATAGTTCTATGCCTGTCTTAATACTCCCATAAAAACCGCCTCTCTACATGGCGGTTTTTTTATATTACAAATTAGTCTTTTTTTCCTCACTCTTTTCTACATTTACTCGAAACAAAAGTTAATTAAATTTAGCCCCATAAATAAAATAATAAATTATTAAAGGGGCATAACTTATACTTACTGAGCCTCAACTAATTGTTTAGCTTGAAGTGTCGCATAAAGACGATTTAAGGCACTAATATAAGCACGAGCAGAAGCCACAATAACATCTGTATTCGCCGCATATCCTGAATAAGTACGTCCTTCATGTTTCAAGCGAATTGTCACTTCTCCCATGGCATCTATTCCAGCAGTAACAGACTTTACAGAATATTCTGTTAGCTCATTGGGAATATTAACAACTCGATTAATAGCTTTGTAAACAGCATCTACAGGTCCAGTACCAATGGCAGCATCACTTAGTTCTTCGCCTTCAGGAGTTCTAAGAGTTATGGTGGCAGTAGGAGAAGAATGATCACCACAAGATACTTGTACTAGCTCTAGGCGGAATAATTCGGGAGGCTGTTGAATTTCATCATTAACGATCGCCTCTAAATCCCAATCAGTAATTTCTCGTTTCTTATCAGCAACTTCTTTAAAACGTAAAAAGGCTTTGTTGAGTTCATTTTCAGACAAATCAAAACCCAATTCTTGTAAACGGGTGCGAAAAGCATTACGACCTGATAACTTACCTAAAACGATTTGATTGGTTGTCAAACCAATAGACTCAGCATCCATGATCTCATAAGTAAGACGATTTTTGAGAACACCATCTTGATGAATTCCAGATTCGTGGGAAAAAGCATTAGCCCCAACAATAGCTTTGTTTGGCTGTACTAACATTCCTGTGAGATTAGAAACCAAACGAGAGGTCTTGTAAATTTGTTTTGTATCAATATTAGTCAAAGGCTCAACAGATTCAGGACTTCTGCCCAAAAAGGGATTATAAAACTGACGGCGTACATGGAGAGCCATTACCAATTCTTCTAAAGCAGCATTTCCAGCCCTTTCACCAATTCCATTGATGGTACATTCTAACTGTCTGGCTCCATTTTTTACAGCCTCAAGGAAGTTTGCAACCGCTAAACCTAAATCATTATGACCGTGAACAGAAATTATGGCTTGATCAATATTGGGAACATTATCCTTAATACCCTTAATCAGCGCCCCATATTCACTAGGAGTGGTATAGCCTACCGTGTCAGGAATGTTAACGGTAGTAGCCCCTGCGTTGATCGCCAATTCAAGCACCTGATACAAAAATTCTGGATCACTTCTTCCCGCATCTTCAGGGGAAAATTCGACATCATCGGTGAAAGTTTTAGCATAAGCTACCATATCAGGAACAATAGCTAAAACATCTTCCCTCGTTTTCTTTAGCTTATATTGCAAATGAATATCCGAGGTTGCCAAAAAAGTATGAATTCTTCTTTTATGAGCAGGTTTAAGAGCCTCCCCAGCACTTTTTATATCTTTTTGAGTAGCTCTGGCTAAACCACATATCGTTGGACCATTTTCCGTACCAACAGCCTGAGCAATTTTATTTACCGCTTCAAAATCTCCTAAACTAGCATGGGGAAAACCAGCCTCAATGACATCCACCCCTAATTTAGCTAAAGCACGAGCAATAGTTAACTTTTCATCTACATTTAAACTAGCTCCGGGAGATTGCTCTCCATCACGTAAAGTAGTGTCAAATATAATAATTCTGTCAGGCTGGTTTGTCATATCTTAAAACTGTTAAACTTAATTATTTTTGTGTGATAATCTTCTTTTATGATATACGAAAAAATTGCTTTTAGCCTATGTCAAGGTATTAGACATAAGACTATTGCTGATCATTTATTACTTCTCAAATATGAGACGAACTTTCGTTAATGACTTATTAATAAACTATGAATATTATTTTATTTAATTTATTGAAAACTAAAGCCTTTGACCACTTCCAGTAGATAGCTTTATCTATGATCAATTGAATTTATTACAGGATGAGAACATTAAGAAAATCTTTTTTCAAAAACTCCTATTTATCATAAAAGTCTATTCATCGAACATTACCCCCCATAGTTAAAATAAATAGATAAAGGGGGGTTATAGACTGATGTTTTTTAAACAACTACATCGGACGATAAACACGATAATTGATATTAGGGAAAATATTATCGATCGCCTCTACCTTTTCCAACCAACCAGAGTCAATTTCTCCGCTCCAAATATCCTCCTCCAATTTTTTCAACCGTAATAAATGACTTTTAGTACGTCTTTCCGCATAAGGTACCATCGTACCAGTACGCATAATAAACGCCCAGTCAGAAGATTGAGCCAATAACAACTCCCTTGCTGCTTGATTGAGGGCGCGCCATTCCAACTCATCCTTCGGCTCTTTCGTCGCCAAGTTAATCATTTTTTCTGCCCCTTTGTGGAGATGAGGATAAATCCAAGCATTAGTATGATTCAACCAATATTCATGGAAACCCTTATAACCCCAACTAGACTGAGAAGGAATTGCCACCTGTTGATTAGGATGCCCTTTGAGATAATCAGCAAGGTGAATCATATACAAAGTATCTTGATCAAACCATGCCTTACGGAACAGATAATCGATAAATTTCGGGCCTTCATACCACCAATGGCCATATAACTCGGCATCATAAGGAGATACCACAATGGGCTCTCTTTGCATAATTCCTGCTAGATGTTGAATCTGTTGCATTCGGTTATACAAGAAGTTTCCAGCGTGTTCGGCCGCTTTTTCATTTGCCCAATAGGGATCATAAAGAGCTTTATCCGATAACCCCGCCTGACGGCTAGTAATTTTATGGTATTTTACCCCGACATTTTTTCGCTGTCCGTTAGGCATAATATAGGGTTTGATGTAATCGTAGTCAGCCTCCCAACCAATATCCTTATAAAATTCCCGATAAACAGGATCTCCAGGATAACCAACTTCCGATGACCACACCTGCTGGGAAGACTCATGATCCCTTCCAAATACCCCTACCCCTGTTTCCGTAAAAATGGGGGCATAAGTGCCAAAACGAGGACGAGGACGGGCATAGAGCAAACCATGACCATCAGTGAGGAAATAACGTAAACCTGCATCGGCCAACATTCTTTCCAATCCTTCATAATAAGCACATTCAGGCAACCAAATTCCCCGAGGGCGAATGCCAAAGTTTTCTTCATAATGTTCACAGGCTACCTCTATTTGCGCCCATACCGCTTGAGGATACATTTTCATTAGGGGCAAATAACCGTGGGTAGCACCACAGGTAATAATTTCGAGATTATTACTGTCTTGGAATTGTTTAAAAGCGGTAACTAAATCTCCTTTATAATATTCCCATACCTTACGGATTTCTTTAAATTCTTGAGCGTAATATTCAGCAAGATATTTGATATGACCGTTATCTTGATTATGCTCTATTTCTTTTTGAACCAATTCCTCTAACTTAGTTAGATGTTCGTCATATCTTTCTTGTAAAAGTTTATCCCTGAGCATCGACACAAGAGGGGGTGTCATACTCATAGTTATTTTAAAATCTACACCATCTCGTTTTAATCCATTGAATACTTGTAAGAGTGGTATATAAGTTTCGGTGATTGCTTCATACAACCACTCTTCTTCTAGGACATAGTCACTTTCGGGATGGCGAACAAAGGGTAAGTGTGCGTGTAGCACTAAGGCAAGATAGCCAAGAGCCATAATTTGTCAATCACTATTTTTTTTGTACAGTTTAACAGTTTTATTTTTTACTGTTACTAGCAATATTAAGCGACTTTGACCATTTTTATCACTTAAAATTATTACCCTTTTTAAACTATTTTTTAGTTTTATTGTTTTTATTTTCTGATCTTAGGGGTTTTTTGCTTGATCCCTTTTTCTTAATTATGGGGGGATCAATTATTTTTATGATTTTTTAAATGGTTTAAGTACCCGCGGCGATTATTTCTGCCCCAAGTTTGACATCGATGCCTTTGATATGTCCGATGAGCCATTGGGATAAATCATGATGGATTTGAAGGGCAATAATACTTTGTTTTTCAGGGTTTTCCTGATATTCTACTCGATATTTTTTCACGGTAGCTAGAAAAATGGCATGGGCATCTTTATTGACTTGAGCCATGGGACATTGATGTTTATGGGCGCATTTTTCTTCATGGGCAAAATGCCATTCTGCGTAAAATTCAAGGAATGATAATATTTTTTTGACGGCGTTACCACCCATTCCCTTTTCTATGGCATCGGCTAAATCATTGATGGCACGAATTAATTCTCGATGATGGGTGTCGATCATTTTTACTCCTGTTTTTAAGGTGTCGTTGAGTTCATATCGTTCCATCTCTATATCTATTCCTATGATTTTTTCTACAATTTATATGGTAGCAATAGGAAAAGATTCTCAAATTTGTTGTGAAGAACTTGAAACATTACTGAGTTACCCCAAACAAAAAGTCTCTAAGCTAAACTAAAAGATATAATATCTTTTCCCCTAGTTAAAATATGAGTGAGTCTTTACCACAATCAGAAACTAAAAAAGCTAATCAAAAACAGGAAAACCCCATTGTAGAAATTGTTAAAACCGTTGTGATGGCGGTTGTTTTGTCCTTTGGTATTCGTACTTTTGTGGCGGAAGCTAGATATATTCCCTCTTCTTCTATGGAGCCTACTTTACAGATTAATGATCGATTAATTATTGAAAAAATGACTTATCGTTTTCGAGAGCCTCAGAGGGGAGAAATAATTGTTTTTGATGCTACTGAAGCCATTGAGCAACTGGGTTGGAATGGGGCTTTTATCAAAAGGGTGATTGGTTTACCTGGAGATGAGGTGATTGTTAGGGATGGTGATGTTATGGTTAATGGTCAAATTTTAAAAGAGTCTTATATTCAAGAAGCCCCTAAGTATGATTTTGGCCCTGTAGTTGTACCTGATAATAGTTATTTAGTGTTAGGTGATAATCGTAATAATAGTTCTGATTCTCATGTTTGGGGTTATGTGCCGGATGAAAATATTATTGGTAGGGCAACGGTACGTTTTTGGCCTTTTCATCGTTTGGGAGGTATTGATGAAAATTCTGCTTATGCGGATACTTTAATTGAGTCTCCTCAATAGGTTTTTGTTTATTTTAATAAGTGCGGGTTGATTGGAGAGCTATCAATAATAAGATGTTGCTAAGTTTGGATATGCTCTCTTATTTGGCAATGGGACATCTCGACTTCTTTCGATAACCATGATGAATGTTTGCTCATCAACTATGGGGAATAATTTCCTTACTTTAATTAATTGAAATTGAAGTAGTTTTTTTTATTTTGGGCATAGTAAAAGTAGAGAGTTTTTGAGACCTTGAAAGTGATGATTAATGCTATAAAAAAATTAACCAGTAATGTGAGTAGTTTTTGTTTTCATAGTGCCTCTTTTTTACTTAAAACAAGTCCTTTTTTGCTGATTATTTTTATTGCCTTTGGCGATCGCATCTTACCCGAACCCTATGGCAAAACCAGTGTTAATATTCGTAAGTCTATCACCAATGCTTTATCTATAGAGGATAGTTCGGACACCCTCGAAAACAGTAAATACAATAATAGACGTAGTGACAAGATTGTTGACGAGATTTCACGTTGAGTTGTTTTAAATCGTGGCTAAAGCCTGAGAATTTGCTTCTTGTTTCAAATTACCAATTAGATATAATAAAGCCATTCTTACGGCTACTCCATTGGTGACTTGATCTGAAATTAGGCTCAATTTTTCGTCGTCCATTAAGTCCGAACTTAGTTCCACCCCTCTATTTACAGGGCCTGGGTGTAATACTTTTACATCTGGATTACATAATAAGAGGCGATCGCGCGTAATCCCAAACAATTGATGATATTCCCTCAAACTAGGTAATAAATAATCTGCCATACGCTCTTTTTGTAGCCGTAAAGTCATGACAAAATCAGCATTTTTCAAGGCAGGTTCAATGTTCCAATGGATAAATAAACGATCCTTATAGTCAGATTTGACCGTATTCGCAAATAAATTTGGTAAAAGGGTAGGGGGCGCTGATAGGTGTAGATGGGCGCCTGCGGTTAATAGACTGTTAATGTTGGAACGAGCCACCCGAGAATGAATTATATCCCCCACAATGGCGATTTTTTTACCTTTTAATAAGTCCGTGCGAGGATTTTTGGAATCTAATAAATTGGTGAGGGTAAACAAATCCAGTAACCCCTGGGAAGGATGTTGATGTAACCCATCTCCCGCATTAAAAATACTTACCCCCGTTTTCAGTCGATCCATTTCTTGGGCAATATTTAACGGCACTCCCGAATGACTGTGACGAATTACCATGATATTAGCACCCATGGCGAGGTAAGTTTTGGCAGTATCAAGGATGGTTTCACCCTTAGTGAGAGATGATGAGCTAGGGGCAAAATTGAGAATGTCGGCAGATAGTCTTTTGGCTGCCAACTCAAAACTGCTACGGGTGCGGGTAGAGGGTTCAAAAAACATATTCGCTACCACTTGCCCTTGAAGCGCAGGAACTTTTTTGGTTCTACTTTTTAGCACATCCCGAAAACTGGCGGCGGTGGTTAATACAGTGTCATATTCTTCTTTGCTAAAGTCTTCGAGGGAAATGATATGTTTTTTTGTCCAATGGGTTGTGGTGGTCATATTTTGGGTTTTTATTAATGTTGTGGGTGGAGATGGGGAATGGGCACTCTTGTTGATTCGACTACGCTCATCAACCGGGCAATGGACAATGGACAATGGACAATGGACAATTATTATTATTTTTTGCCTATTCCCTATTGCCTACCTTAACTAGAAAATGTTATCCCGAACTCAGGTTAACTGTTAATTTGTTGTTCAATAACAATTTGATTACCATAAAGAATTACTGATGCTTCGGTTTTACACCATCTGAGCATCCAATTAGGTTGTAAACCAAAGATAATAATTAAAGCCGCAAGGGCGATCGCAGGTATTCGCTCAGACCACATTACACGGGGCAAACTAGCCAGTTCGGTAGTCAGACGACCAAAAAAGACTCGATTAACCATTAATAAGAAGTAAACCGCCGTTAAACCTGTTCCCACTAAACATAAGAGGGTGGGTATAGGGAAAATGGGGAAACTACCTCGGAATACCAAAAATTCAGCGATAAAACCGACCATTCCCGGAATTCCAGAACTAGCCATAACCCCCAAAATCATTAAGCTACCCGTCACAGGTAATCCCCTTTCAGGATTTAACAAACCACTAAGATAATTTACATCACGGCTACCAGTCTTTTTGTAAACAATACCCACCAAAATAAACAGCATGGCGGAAATTAAACCATGGCTCACCATTTGTAAAATAGAAGCCTCCAGACTCAGGCGGGTAGTGGCAGCCGCCCCCAGCAAAATATAAGCCATGTGGGCGATAGAGGAGTAAGCAACCACCTTTTTCATGTCCTTCTGGGCGATCGCACAGGATGCCCCATAAAGGGCGCTAATGGCTGCCAAAAAAGCTAAATAGGGAGCTAACACCACCCAACCATCACGGAATAAACCAACCCCAAACCTCAATAAACCATAAGTTCCCAATTTCAATAATACCCCTGCCAATAATACCGATACGGGGGTACTTGCTTCCACATGGGCATCAGGCAACCAAGTATGAAAGGGAAAGATAGGAATTTTAATAAATAAACCAATCAATAAAGGAATCAGTAACAATACCTGACTAGCCACGGGAATAGAATGGGATTGGAGAGGCTCAAAAGCAAAGGTAGATTCTCCGCTCAACCATACCAAACCGAGGAAAGAAATTAACACCAAAAATCCTGATAACACAGTATAAAGTAAAAACTTCATCGCCGCATAACCCTTTCTCGCACCTCCCCAGATGGCAATTAGGAAATATAAAGGAGCTACTTCTACTTCATAAAAAAGGAAAAAGAGTAATAAATCTTGTGCCAAAAATGCCCCCATTACCCCTGCACTTAATAATAAAACTAATGAGTAATAAAGTTTAGGTCGAGATAAATCTTTGGGAGTGATATAAATTGCCGTTAAAGTTAAAAAACTATTTAGACAAATGAGGGGAAAAGATAAACCATCTAAGCCTAAATCATAACTTAACCCTAGCCAACTCAACCACTGGTAATGTTCAGTCAGTTGTAAACTAAAGGTATTAGTATCAAATTTTAAGGCAATTAATAAATTAATAATTAGGGTAGTAGTTGCGAAAATAATAGCAATATTACGAGAAATATTAGGGTTTTTATTATTGGGTAAAAAACCTACAACTAAACCACCTAGTACTGGTATCCAAATTAATAAACTCAGCATTTTGTTTGTTAAAAAAAATAAACGATTATAAAATGTTTTTCCTGATGAATTTTAAGCTATTTTTTTTATAAAAAATAAAACTATAATAGTCCTAATACTAAATCCGTGAATTAAAATATACTTCAGTTCAATTCATTGAACGATAAACTGTTAGCCTTGTAATTTATTGCAAGGCCGTTGATGATATACTTTGGATATAAAATAATCCTAGAAATTCCAATAATTAAGAATATTACTCCATTGACCACTCAAAATTGACCACATCAAAAGACTTACTCCAATTAAGATAGTGAGAATATAAAATTGAGACTGTCCAGAAGTATTGTACTTTAAAGCGTTACCGCTAAAAATAGCAAATAAACTAACCAAGTTTACCGCCCCATCTACCACATAACGATCAAACCATGTGGTTAAACGAGATAAGGTTGTCACAAAAGCCACCACGGTATATTGATAAATTTTGTCCAAATAGAAGTCGTAGGCGAGTAAATCTTGTAAAAATCGCACCAACTTATTTAAAGGACGATCCCATAATCGATGTAATGATAAGCTAAAACCAACCAAAACCCCCACCACTCCAGTAATAATCAACGTAGGTACGGCGAAAGTTAGTATAGGAGAATCATTCCCCGATAAGGGAGATACAGGGCTTAACCAAAGAGAATATTTGATGGGAATAAGGGGAGTTAGTAAAGCAATAATACTTAAACTTACCATGGGTACAGCCATCGACCAAATAACTTCGGGAGCTCGTTTGGTTTTGGGTTGAGTTTTGCCCAAGAAAACAAGGCGAAATACTCGGGTAAAGTTAAGGGCATTAATGAAATTGACGGTTAATAAAATTCCTAATAACCACCAAGAAACGGCTAATTTGCCGTCAAACCATCGGGAAAAGGTGAAAAACATCCCCAAGGGTAATAAAGCCACAATTCCTGCACTACCTGTCATAAAGGCGATCGTTGTCGCGGGCATTTTTGACCATAAACCCCCCAACTCAGTAATATTTTGAGCCGTGGTAGTCAAAATTACCGAAGCCGCACTCATAAATAATAAAGCCTTGGCGATGCCGTGGGTTAAGACAATTAAAAAGGCAATATCCACATGACCTAAACCCACCGCAATAAAAGCCAAACCGAGATAAGCACTGGTAGAATGAGATAAAGTTCTTTTTAAATCAACCTGTGCCAAAGCAATCAACGAACCTCCCACCGCAGTGATAGCACCGATGATGATTAAAGCACTAGAAGAAATAGGGGAAAGGGTAAATACAGGCTCTAACTTAATCAATACATAAGCCCCTGCGGATACTACCACCGAATTTCGCAGAATACTAGCGGGGCTAGGCCCTTCCATCCCTTCGTCTAACCATAAATTGAGAGGAAACTGAGCGCACTTACCCGTAGGCCCTGCAATCAGAGATAAACCCAACAAAGCAGCGGTAAAATCTGATAAAGGATGATTAGCAGCCCAAGTGGTTAACTCCGAAAAGGTTAAACCAGCCCCATAACTAGAGAGGGCAACCAAACCCATCAAAAGAATAATATCTCCCACCCTTTTGGTTAGAAAAGCATCCCTAGCAGCTGTAACTACAAGGGGTTGGGCATACCAAAAACCCACTAATAAATAAGTTGAAAGGGTTAATAGTTCTAATAAACCATAGCTAAGGAGTAAAGAATCACTGAGGGCGATACCGCCGATGGCCGCCTCAAAGAAACTCATCAAACCAAAAAACCTTGCCAAAGACCAATCTTTTTCCATGTAGCCAATGGCGAAAATTTGAGCCAGTAAACTCATTAAAGTAACTAAACTTAAAGCCGTCATACTAATTTGAGAAACTTCTACTGCGAAAGATAACTCTAAATCGGCAATGGTAAACCATGGAAAGTTTAGATTAAATGAATCATGGTTTAAAACATAATTAAAAGCGACACTACCATGGATGAATGATAGTAAAGTCATGAAAATATTCACATACGCTGCAGGGCGTGGCCCTGTGCGTCGAACAAAACCCAAAGCCCAAGGGAGGGTTAACAAAGCCCCCAGTAAACTATAGAAAGGGATTAACCATACGTATCTAACAAGAAATTCTGTCATCAGCTTGAATTTTTTTTAATATGCAAAGCCAAATTAAAATAACCTAAGCATTCAACAATAAATATACTATTGTCAAATTGAAGGAAAAATTAATATAAAGTGTTTTCTTAAATTTTTATTGACTGTATCATATTTTAGACTTTCCCTTAATACAGCACCTCAATCAATCATTGATAGTTCCACGGATTTTTAATTAATTATTTTCTCTGTAGGAATAACCCCTTTTCCCCATGGTATTTTCTGAGTTTGTCTTAGGAACACGGTATTTTTGTAACAATTTGTAACAAAATACTACGGATTACCGTAAAGATTACCAAACTGATAGGTAAAACCGCTTATTTTCGTGGTAAAAACAATAAAGAGCGTATTTTAAGCTCTGTAATAATTCTTTACATATTCCGTTTAAATTCACCTACATAGGAGAAAAAACATTAATGTTTACAAACGTAAAATCCGCCATCAGACATATAGCACCCGAAGATTTACAAGGTCGTGCTTTAATGAAGGTGGTTTATGTTGTTTTAGAACCTCAATATCAAAGTTCCATCTCAGCGGCAATCAAATCCATTAACGCCCATAATCCTAATCTCGCCATCGAAATTAGTGGTTATCTCATTGAGGAATTGAGAAGCCCTGAAAACTATGAAGAATTTAAAAAAGATGTTGCCGAAGCAAACATTTTCATTGCCTCTTTGATTTTCATTGAAGAATTGGCTCAAAAAGTGGTAGAAGCTGTTACCCCCCATCGTGATCACCTCGATGCAGCAGTAGTCTTCCCCTCCATGCCCGAAGTAATGCGCCTCAATAAAATGGGTAGCTTCAGCATGGCACAATTAGGGCAAAGTAAGAGCGTCATCGGCGACTTCATGAAAAAGCGTAAGCAAAAGTCAGGAGCTGGTTTTGAAGATGCCATGCTCAAACTTTTACGCACCCTCCCCACGGTATTAAAATATTTACCCGTGGAAAAAGCCCAGGATGCCCGTAACTTTATGTTAAGTTTCCAGTATTGGTTAGGAGGTTCGGCTGACAACTTAGAAAACTTCTTTTTGATGTTGGCTGACAAATATGTTTTCACTGGGGAAAAATCCTTACTCAATCGTAACGCTGAGTATGCCGAACCTATCGTTTATCCTGATATGGGTATTTGGCATCCCCTCGCCCCCAAAATGTTTGAGGACATTAAGGGTTATCTTAATTGGTATAACAGCCGTGATGACATTGGCGATGATTTAAGAGATCCCCTTGCACCTACCATTGGCTTAGTATTACAGCGTACCCACCTAGTCACCGGGGATGATGCTCATTATGTGGCGATGTTACAGGAGTTGGAATATCGTGGAGCTAGAGTTATTCCTATTTTTGCTGGTGGTTTAGACTTTTCTAAGCCTGTGGATGAGTATTTTTGGGATAAACCTGTCCAAGGAGTTGAACCTTTACCCATCGTAGATGCAGTGGTTTCCCTCACTGGTTTTGCCCTTGTGGGAGGGCCTGCTAGACAGGATCATCCCAAGGCGGTGGAGTCTTTAAAACGTCTCAATCGCCCCTATATGGTGGCTTTACCCCTCGTGTTCCAAACCACGGAGGAATGGGAAGAAAGTGATCTTGGTTTACACCCCATCCAAGTAGCGCTGCAAATTGCTATTCCTGAGTTAGACGGTGCCATTGAGCCGATTATTCTTTCTGGTAGGGATGGTAATACGGGACGTTCTATTACTTTACAGGATCGGGTAGAGGCGATCGCCTCTAGGGCCTTAAAATGGACTAACCTACGCAAAAAACCCAAATTAGACAAAAAACTTGCCATTACCGTCTTCAGTTTCCCCCCCGATAAAGGAAACGTGGGAACTGCCGCTTATTTAGACGTATTCGGCTCCATCCACGAAGTATTAAAGGGAATGCAACAAAACGGCTACGACATCCAAGACGTACCCGAAACCCCCAAAGAATTGATGGAAATGGTTATCCATGACGCTCAGGCACAATATTCTAGCCCTGAGTTAAACGTGGCTTACCGTATGAGCGTAGAAGAATACGAACGTTTAACCCCCTACTCTCAAAAACTTGAGGAAAACTGGGGCCCACCACCTGGGCATCTCAACAGCGATGGTCAAAACCTCTTAATTTACGGTAAACACTTCGGTAACGTATTTATTGGGGTTCAACCTACCTTCGGTTATGAAGGAGATCCCATGAGACTCTTATTCTCTCGCTCGGCTTCCCCTCACCATGGTTTTGCCGCTTATTATACCTACCTTGAAAAAGTTTGGGGTGTAGATGCGGTACTCCATTTCGGAACCCATGGATCTCTTGAATTCATGCCAGGTAAACAGATGGGGATGTCTGGAGACTGTTACCCTGATAGTCTCATCGGTAATATTCCCAATATCTATTACTACGCCGCCAATAACCCCAGTGAGGCAACCATCGCCAAACGTCGTAGTTATGCCAACACCATTTCTTACCTCACTCCTCCTGCTGAAAACGCTGGATTATATAAAGGTTTGGAAGAATTAAGCGAGTTAATTGGTTCTTACCAAGGTTTAAAAGAAGGTGGTCGTGCGGTGCAAATTGTTAATACCATTGTGGATAAAGCCCGTATTTGTAACCTCGACAAAGATATTCCTGAAATTGCTACACCTGAAGGGCAAGAAGCTGACTTGTTCGACTCTAGCACCATGTCTCAGGATGAAAGAGATACCATTGTTGGGGCGGTATATCGTAAGTTGATGGAAATTGAATCCCGTCTTTTACCCTGTGGGTTACACGTCATTGGTAAACCTCCTACCGCTGAAGAGGCGATCGCCACTTTGGTGAACATTGGTAGCTTAGATCGTGAAGAAGACGGTATCTGGAGTTTACCCACCATCATCGCCAGAAGCATTGGGCGTAACATGGAAGAAATTTATCGTAACGCTGATAAAGGGGTACTCGCCGACGTAGAACTATTACAACACATCACCGAAGCCACCAGAGCAGCGGTTAGAGCCTTAGTGGAAGAACAAGTAAACGCCGAAGGCAGAGTTTCCTTTGTTTCCAAACTTAACTTCTTCAACATGGGCAAAAAAGAACCTTGGGTTGCCAAACTCCATGAATTTGGTTACACCAATGTCGATGAAAAAGCCATCAAACCCTTGTTTGAATACCTCGAATTTTGCCTTGAGCAAGTTTGCGCTGACAACGAATTAGGCGGACTACTCAAAGCCCTTGAGGGTGAATATGTATTACCCGGACCAGGAGGAGATCCTATCCGTAATCCCAATGTATTACCCACAGGAAAAAACATTCACGCCCTCGATCCTCAAAAAATCCCTACCCTAGCCGCAGTACAATCAGCGAAAATCGTGGTGGACAGACTCCTAGAGCGTCAAAAGATCGACAACGGCGGAAAATACCCCGAAACCATCGCCTGTGTATTATGGGGAACAGACAACATCAAAACCTATGGAGAATCCCTCGCTCAAATCATGTGGATGATTGGGGTGAAACCTGTACCCGATGCTTTGGGAAGGGTAAACAAACTCGAATTAATTCCTTTAGAAGAATTAGGCAGACCCCGCATTGATGTGGTGGTAAACTGTTCTGGGGTATTCCGTGATCTATTTATTAACCAAATGAATCTTTTAGATCAAGCGGTGAAAAAAGCAGCGGAAGCCGATGAACCCATCGAGATGAACTTTGTGCGCAAACACGCCCTAGATCAAGCAGAAGAAATGGGTATTAATCTCCGTCAGGCGGCAACCCGTGTATTCTCCAACGCTTCTGGTTCATACTCTTCTAACGTTAACTTAGCAGTGGAAAACAGCAGTTGGGAAGAAGAGCAAGAATTACGAGATATGTACTTAAACCGTAAATCCTTCGCCTTCAACTCCGATAATCCGGGGGTAATGGATGAAGGGAGAGACATTTTCGAGAAATCCTTGAAAACCGCTGATGCCACTTTCCAAAACCTAGACTCCTCCGAGATTAGCTTAACCGATGTATCTCACTACTTTGACTCTGATCCTACCAAGGTAGTAGCATCTCTGCGGGATGATGGTAAAAAACCCTCTGCCTACATCGCAGACACTACCACCGCTAACGCCCAAGTGCGTACCCTCTCTGAAACCGTGCGCCTTGATGCTCGTACCAAGTTATTAAACCCCAAATGGTACGAAGGGATGTTATCTCACGGTTATGAAGGGGTAAGGGAATTATCCAAACGCCTTGTAAATACCATGGGTTGGAGTGCCACCGCCGACGCTGTGGACAACTGGGTATATGAGGATACCAACACTACCTTTATCCAAGATGAGGAGATGTGTAAGCGTTTAATGGATTTAAACCCCAACTCTTTCCGTCGTATGGTTAGCACCTTATTGGAAGTTAACGGACGTGGTTATTGGGAAACCTCTGATGAGAATATCGAGAAGTTACAACAGTTATACCAAGAAGCGGAAGATCGCATCGAAGGTATTGAGTAATAACATTTGATATTCGATTTTTTGTGAATATTACATAATATTGGTAGGGACGTTCCATGGAACGTCCCTATATTTTTTTAGCTCAATTCCTAAGAAGACTGACCTTTGGGGGGTTACGATGATGGAATTTTGAAAATAATGAAGTGCTAAACATATTTGCACTATCATTTAAACTTATTGGTTTTTAGCAAAATTTAAATAAAATAATTCTCATATCAAAAATATAGTTATACAATATAAATCTGCACTTTCGACAATCAAATCTAATGAGCCAACAAGAAAATACAGGTTGTATTGCTTTAATTGCCATTGTGATAGTCGGTTTTATCGTTATCATTTATTGGCAACTTTTATTAACAGCAATTATATTAGGAATTTTATTTTATATTCTTTTTCGTTATTGTTTTATCGCTTTCTTTTTGTCTGCTAAATTAGAAAAAATTAAGACAAGTAACTTAATTTTAATTTATGATAAAACTAATTATTTTATTCCTTTAAATGTTTTTGATAATTGGAATAAAATCAATAAAGGATTTTTCAATCGTTTTCCTATAATTAAAAACAAAGAAATAACCGTAATAATTAATGATATAATGTATAAAATGATTCATTCAATGAAATGGAAAGTAGAATATATATTACCAGAAATTCAAGAAAATGATTTAGTTTTTCATTATTTTCAGTGTGATTTAAATGAGGTAAAATTCATTAACACACAACGCCAATTGAGAGATTTAGATTATCAAAGTATGGCACAGGTTTCTGAGCCTATTAAAATACTAAAACTTCAGATTGAACCTCAGATAAGTGAATTTCATAAACAACTTAATGAATTAGATAAACTTGAGAAACTGGCTTTAAGCTCCGAAGTTTTCGCTGGGAGGGTTGAATGGTTTAAAAGAGCAAAAATACAAATTCAAAATTTAATTGATGAAACTAAAAAAATTGAGAATCAATCTTTAAAATTTATTAGAGAAACTTTAATTGGACAAAAGTTAGCACAATTTGATCCTGAAAATTTGCCAGATATAAATAATTGGACTTTAACTATTGGCAGTCACTTTAATGATATTCAAGATAAATATCAAACCTTAAAAGTAGAAATAAATACTTATGATTCTTTGACAAATGAGCTATGATAGTGAACAAATTGGTCATTTTGCGGGTGGACAATTATTATTGGAGAAATAACACTGATAGTTTGGAATAAAGTTCAAAAGTCGAGCTAAAATAGGTTAAATTAATACTTATTTTACTTTAAATATCGATAAGCTAACACAATATAATATGTTTATCAATGAACAATTAATGAAAATTTTACTCAGCTAATCAACGATCGCACCTTGACTTTTATCATTGTACAGAATAGGTGCGATCGCACTTATCAACCCCTTGAGCTATCCTTAAATTAAAATCAATCCGCTACGGGCGTTTAACCCAACCGTAAGATAATTACAATAGTTTTCTTGTTCACAAGAAAATGTACCATCGCCGAACAAAATTTGATCAATTTGATGATCTACTTCAATGGTAATGCTTTGAGCTTGAGTATTATTATTAATAGCGACAATAATTTTTTGCTTATCTAAAATACGAGTAAATATGTAAATATCTTCTTGAGCGCATAACACTTGATATTTACCTCGCCTGAGGGCAGGATATTGATGACGTAGTTTAATTAACTCTTTATGGTAGTTTAAAAGATTTTTATCCCATAATGATTCTTCGGGGAAGCCACGACGGGAATCAGGATCAAATCCTCCAGGTAAACCCACTTCATCACCATAATAAATGCTAGGCGCACCCGGGAAAGTTAATAATAATAGGGTACATAATTCAACGGTTTTTTTGTCGTCTCCTGCAATGGTTAATAATCTGGCGGTATCATGACTGGCCAAGAGATTTAATTGGGTGAGGGTAATTTCCCAGTCATACATATCCAATAGTTTTTCTATTTTCTGTTGATATTCTTCCGCTGTAATGGCAGGATAGGGTTCATAGCAGGGTTGCTCTACATATTCAAGTAAGATGCGATCGCCCCCACAAAAAGCCATAGTCGGCGCAGTAAATAAATAATTCATCACCCCATCAAATTGATTACCATCTAACCACTGCCGTGCATCCGTCCAGATTTCTCCCACAATATAAGCATCAGGGTTAACCCCTTTTACCCGCTCTCTAAATTCTTGCCAAAAACCCTCCTCCTCAATTTCATTAGGCACATCTAAGCGCCATCCATCAATGCCTTGATGTAACCAATACTCCGCCACTTGCATAATATATTCCTTCACCTGAGGATTACTATGGTTAAACTGTGGCAAAGCCCTATTATTTACCCAAGAAGCATAATTGGCAGGAAAAGCCCCATTATAGGCAGAAATAGGCCATTTTTCGATTTTAAACCAATCTAACCAAGGGGAATGGGGGCCATTTTCTAAAATATCATTGAAGAAGAAAAAACCTCTTCCCACATGATTAAAAACTCCATCCAAAACTACTTTTATATTCCGTTGATGAGCCTGTTTTAACAGCTCTTGAAAAGCATAATTTCCACCCAAAAGGGGATCTATTTGATAATAGTCATGGGTGTGATAACGGTGATTACAGGTAGATTGAAATACGGGGGTAAAATAAATAGCATTTATGCCTAAATCTTGTAAATAATCTAATTTATCAATGACTCCCCAAAAATTTCCCCCTTTATATTTTTGTAGCGTGGGGGGGTTATCCCATGGTTGAAGATTGAATGATTGCCAATGGTTCGGATATTTTTGATCTGGTTTTCCTACGGCAAATCTATCGGGAAATATTTGATAGAAAACCGCATCTTTTACCCAATTTGGGGTGTTAATATTCATGATATTTTTTCTTAATTTGTTTACTTTTGCCCTCAACTAATTTAGTTATATTTAATTTCAGGTTGTTTTTTTGACGATTTTATTAATAATATAAATCCACTTAAATTTTATCTATTAACTAATGCTGTCTATCACTCAACATTTTTTTAACATTGAATTTTACTTTACTGACATCTTAACCCGAATTGCTTCATTTGATCTGATTTAATAATTACCTTGCCCAAGACTTAAATTATTTTATATTATTGATTACAAATGTCCTAAAATTGATTATGATTTGTATTACGTGAATAAATCTTCCATTGTGATTTATCATTTCTATAGTCGGTAAAATTCTTTATTATTATCGAATATGAATATAACTAGAATAAGTGCGATCGCCCATAACGGTTTTAGAGAAGTAATAAGAGATCGCATACTATATGTTATCGGTTTTTTCGCTCTATTACTACTACTAGCCTCCCGCATCCTACCATCCATAGCTGTAAGCGCAGACGATAAAATTTTACTAGATTTAGGAATCGGGGCAATCAACCTCCTAGGAGTCATCGTCGCCATATTTGTAGGCACAGGTTTAATAAACAAAGAAATCGAAAAAAAAACCGTCCTCATTCTCGTACCAAAACCCATCAACACCGCCGAATTTATCATCGGTAAACACATCGGTCTTGTGGCAGTCCTAACTATTCTTGTAGGAGTCATGACCATGCTATACTTAGGTATCATGGCAATCTCAGGGGTTGAATATCCCCTCGGAAGTTTAGTCATCGCCCTAATTTATATTCTCCTAGAATTATCCCTGCTAACCGCCGTTGCCATCACTTTCGGAGTCTTCACAAGCTCTATTTTGGCCACCCTACTTAGTTTTGGAGTATATATTATGGGGCATCTAAGTAGAGATTTACTAGAATTAGGGAAAATAACTGAAAATGAAAGTATTCAAAACTTAACTAGAACTTTATTTTTAATTCTCCCTGACTTAGAAAGATTAAACCTCAAAAATGAAGCGGTATATAACATATTACCCCCCACAGGAGAATTAATTAATAGTTTCATTTATGCACTGCTATATATAGTATTGCTACTTACCATGAGTGTTATAATCTTTTCCCGCCGACAATTTTGATAAACTAGAGAAACTTAATTGCAACCTCCATACACTGATTTAAACCAACTTCAAAATCACTTATTTTCTGCATTGGAAAATGATGAACCTCAAATACTATATCAAAAAATTTATCATTTAATTGCGGAACAATATTCTCCCGAAAAGTTTATTATCACCCACTGTTATCAAATAGATGGACTATATCACCATGAATTAGTTTACAGCATTAATATTGATGGTCATCAAGAAAATAGTAAAATCATTATTGATAAATTCAATCAACTTACAAATTTGAATCAATTAATTACAGAAAATATAGACAATAAATTGCTATGGCAAAATAATCTTTATTTCGACATTCAACATCCTTGTAAATTATCAATTTTTCCGATTCTATATCGTCATAAAATTATTGGTACATTATCATTAGATTTATCCACAAAACAGCTAGAAAAAATTAATAACAATCAATTAATATCCATTATATCTCAGAATTTAGCATTATTATTTGTTAACTTAGATACCAAGAAAAAGCAACTAAAACTCAACGAAGAAAAAGAAAATCAAAAAAAATATTTATCAACCATCAACCACGAAATAAGAGCTCCTATTGCCTCTGTTATAGGTTTCTCAAAAATGCTCAAACAACAGATATATGGAGAATTAAATTCCAAACAGCTACAATATGTAAACGCCATTTACGAATCAGGTAATTATCTTTTAGAATTAGTTATTGACCTATTAGACTTAGCAAAATTAGAAGCACAAAAAGAAGAATTATACTTAGAAAAAGTTTTCATAAAAAAAATATGTCAATCCTGTTTATCTTTTGTTCACGTTAAAACCTTCCACAAAAACTTAGAACTACAATTAATAATTAAAAGTGCAATTAATTATATTTATGCCGATGAAAGAAAAATTAAACAAATACTGATCAACTTACTTTCTAACGCCGTCAAGTTTACCGAAAAAGGCTCAGTTACTCTCAAGGTATGTGTAGAAAATAGCCAGATTAAATTCTCTGTCATTGATACAGGAATCGGTATAAAGCCAGAAGACTACCATAAATTATTTAAACCCTTTTCTCAAATTCAAAATTGCCCTCATAATCAAGAAAAAGGCACAGGGTTAGGATTAGTTATTTCCCAAGAATTAGCAAAACTCCACGGAGGAGATATTACCTTTGAATCAGAAATTGGTAAAGGTAGTTGTTTTACTTTGAGCTTACCAATGAACTAGACGGGTGCGACAGGATTCGAACCTGTGGCCGACTGCTTAGAAGGCAGTTGCTCTATCCAGCTGAGCTACGCACCCAATTAATTAACATCGGCTTACTATTTTAACATATAGATTTTAAAAAAGCAATATGTTATTGGCCTACGGTGGGACATTGCCCACCTAATGTTTTATTCAGCTTTGACAAAATCTAAGGCAGCAGAATTCATACAGTATCTTTTTCCTGTGGGCGCGGGGCCATCATCAAAAACATGGCCTAAATGGGCATCACAATTAGCACATAATACTTCGGTGCGCTTCATGAAAAAGCTGAAGTCATTTTTATAAGCAATGTTTTCTTCGGTGGAGGGTTGCCAAAAACTAGGCCAACCTGTGCCAGAATCATATTTAGTATCGGAGGAAAATAGTTCACTACCACAACAGACACATTTATAGATTCCTTTGTCTTTGTTATCGTGGTATTTTCCTGTAAAAGCCCTTTCTGTGCCGTGTTTTCTGGTTACTTCAAATTGTTCGGGGGTAAGGATTTCTTTCCACTGGGCATCGGTTTTTTTTACTTTAGCAGTCATAATTGTTGAAAATTGATTGTGTTAACTTTTATTAAAATTCTTCCTTCCATGTTATCAAATTAAAAGATTAGTAATTGTCCGTTGTCAATTCACCCCCATTGGCTGAAGAAGGGTAAAAAGAGGGTGATAAAGTAATAAACGACGGGGGCGGTGAAAATATAACTGTCGGTACGATCTAGGATACCACCATGGCCGGGGATTAGTTCTCCTGAGTCTTTGACTCCTGCGTCTCGTTTCATCATGGATTCCATTAAGTCACCCAAAAGACTGACGACACCGATTAAAAATCCGAGAATAATACCTGTAATAATCCAATGCCCCCAATGTAAAAACCAAGCGCCTGAGATTCCCACTAAGATACTGCCTGTTACTCCAAATAGACTTCCTTCTACGGTTTTTTTGGGGCTGATGGGGGATAGTTTAGTTTTGCCAAAGTTTTTACCGATAAGGTAAGCGCCGATGTCTGCTGCCCAAATACAAGCCATGGCAATGAAGGTGATTTTGAGGGCATCGGGAAAGCTATTTAAGTCAAGGGGATTTAGGGGGAAGTAGCCATCAAGGGGAAGGTTGTGGATGTTGGGAATGGTGTGGGCATAGTTGGAGTTTTCCCCTAAACTAACTCGTAAACGAATCCAATAACTGGGCAGGTATCCTGCGTAAAAGAGTCCTAAAATTGAGGTGGAGATGTCGGCAATGGTGGCGAGTTTGGGTTGGAAGAGAAGATAAAAACAAATTAATCCTCCTGCTAGGGCGAATACGGCATCTGTTAAACTGGGGACAACTGTGGCGGTAATGATTAGTAGTTGGGAAACTACAAGGGTTGTTTTGACTGCAGGTTCGATGCCTTTTGCTCTTACTAATTTAAAGTATTCTAGTTGTGCTAAAAATACCAGTACACCGAAAGCGACGGTAAAATACCACCCGCCCACAATAATCATGATAAGGGCAAGGGCGATCGCAATTATTGTACTAATAGTTCTAGCGTAGGGCATTTTTAAAGATTGTTTATAAAAATTAATGTTTGAGAATCAATCTTTTATTCTAGCCTAAAAAAAATAGAACAGGTCACATCTTAAAGTATTATGACAATTAATCTGTCTTTAGATTGGGTTAATGATTTTGTCAAAATTGCTCAATTAGCTCGTCAAAGTGCCATCGGTAAACGTTTACCGAATCATCTTTATGTTCATATTTCGGCTCTACAATTTCTCGATATTAATTTACAGGAATACGAAAAAAAAGCCCGAAAAATTATTAATAATATAGATGATTTTACGTTGGTTAAATTTAATCTTCAAGAGCCAAAAATTTCTTATCTTTTTTATCCTGATTTCGATACTAATCCTCATCCTGCTATTAAAAAAAGTATTTTAGTTAATTTACAAGAAAATAGTAGTAAAACCTACGAATATTATTCTTCACAAAATCCCCCTATCTTACATAGAAAAGAAACTTTTGTTAATGCTGATTATCTTCATTATCAAACCTTTGCTTACTTGACGTCTATGGAAGAAGAATTAGGTTTGTTGGATAATTCAAAATATATTGGTACCCAAAAAGAATGGCGACAATTATTAAGGGATCATAATCTTTCTTTTGTTGATCATAGTTTAGTTTGCTTTTTAGATAAAAGAGAAGAAGACTTGTATATAGTTGACCGTCATAGGGCAGCAATGGTCAGAAATAGACTTTCTCGTCCTGTTAGATTAGCCCTTGAAGCTGGGTTATTTGAATCTGAATATACCTTTTTTGATTATGGTTGTGGTCATGGAAAAGACGTAGAAATAATGACAGAAAAAGGTTATAAAAGTTATGGATGGGATCCTTATTATTGCCCTAATAATTCCTTAGAAAAAGCAGATATTGTTAATCTTGGTTATATCATTAATGTGATTGAAAATTTACAGGAAAGACGAGAATCTTTGGTTAAGGCATGGGAGTTAACTAAGGAAATTTTGATTGTTTCTGCACAAGTTTTGGTGGATAATCGCCAATCGGGTTTTATGGCTTATGGGGATGGTATTATCACCGAACGTAATACCTTTCAAAAATACTATGAACAAGAAGAACTAAAAATTTATATCGAACAAATTTTGAAAACTGAGGCTATTCCTGCGGGTTTGGGAGTTTATTTTGTGTTTCGGGATAACACTAAGGCTAATAGTTTTCGAGCATCTCGATTTCATTCTAAAGTGCGATCGCCCCGGGTTTTGTCTCCCCTCAAAAAATTTGCTGACTATCAAGAATTATTGCAACCTCTCATGGAATTTTACGCCCAAAGAGGTAGATTACCCGTAAAAAGAGAAATTTCCCAAGAAGAAGCCATTAAAGCCGAATTTAGCTCATTTAAACGGGCTTTCCGAGTGATTTTACAAGTCACTAAAGAAGAAGAATGGGAGGCGATCGCCGATCAACGTCGCCAAGACATCCTATTATACCTAGCCCTAAGTAGATTCGACAAAAGACCCACCATCAGACAACTATCAGCGCCCTTAAAAGCAGACATAAAAGCCCTATTTGGCAACTATCAAGCCGCCTGTTTCCTCGCCGACGAAATGTTAATTAGCCTTAGAAATTTATCATTAATCAAAGAAATTTGTCAGCAAAATTGCAGCGTTGGTAAAGTATTTGAAAAAAGTTTTTTAGTACACATTAACGAACTTGATACCCTACCCACCCTCCTCAGACTATACGAAGGATGTGCCAGTCGCACCATCGGCAGAATGGAAAAAGCCAATCTGATTCGATTTTATTTTAACCAACCCCAAATAGGTTACTTAAATGTACCCAAATTTGATACCGAAAAAGAACCCTTAGTACATACAAACATGATCATTAATTTAGGAGATTTAAAAGTTCGTTATCAACAATTTATTCCCCATCAAGCCCCCAAAATTAAAAATAAAGAACTATTAATAACAATGTCAAGCACAAACTAATTAATAAATAGTATTTTTTCTCCTCTATTTAATCCTATGGGGATAAAAAATCAATCCGAAATAAAATTTATAGTGATATGAAATACTTATATGAAACACTTAAATGTTTGCGACAAATAAAATCCCAGCCTAATTAACCTCAATTCAGGTTAAAACCCTTTCCAGTTCATCGTATATGGGCACTAAATTCATTTATTTCTCAACATAGAAGTTCAATTCATTGAACGAAAAATCCGTAGCCTTGTAATTCATTACAAGGCGGGAAATATTGAAAAGTCTACGTTTTTCATAAACAGTTATCCCGAACTAAAGTTAATTATATCTATACCACTCTTTTTTCTATTTAATATAATTTTTGTCAAATATTTAACAATAACAAAAACAAATACACCTATATATTTAACAACAGATTTAAACCTTGAACCTAGGAAATGTTCATAAAATCACATTTTAGAGATAAAATTTTAACTAAATCTTAACCGATATAAAAATAAATATGAAAAACAGTAAAATAAAACTATTTTTAACCCTAACCATTAGCCTCAATTGGTTAACCCTAGGTTGTGGAATATTTGGCACCACCGATAATGGAGACACCACCGACCCCCAACCCCCCGTATCCCAACAACAAGGAGGACTAAGATTAGGCTCTCTTTTCCCCACCACAGGAGACTTAGCCTCCATAGGTCAAAATATGCCCATCGCCGCCCAACTAGCCGTAGATACCATCAACGCCTGTGGAGGAGTTAATGGCGAACCCGTAACCCTCATCAACGAAGACGATCAAACAGATCCCGCCGCAGGAAGTGCCGCCATGACAAAACTTACAGAAGTAGATCAAGTTCATGCCGTAGTCGGTTCTTTTGCCAGTAGTGTTTCCACCGCAGCCCTTGACGTGGCAGTCAGAAATCAAGTAATGATGATTTCCCCCGGAAGCACTAGCCCCGTGTTTACCGAAAGAGCCGCCAACGGAGAATTTAACGGATTTTGGGCCCGTACTGCTCCCCCCGATACCTATCAAGCCCAAGCCCTTGCCGCCCTGGCCCGACAAAGAGGATTTAACAACGTCTCCACCGTAGTTATTAACAACGATTATGGAGTGGGATTTGAAAGACAATTTAACGAATCCTTCGTGGATTTAGGGGGTACTGTACTCAACCAAGATCAAGGGGTAAGATATGATCCCAGAGCCACAACCCTTGACAGTGAAGCATCTGCCGCCTTTGCTAATAACCCCGATGCAGTGGCCGCTATTTTATACGCAGAAACAGGAAGTTTATTACTTCAATCAGCCTTTAGACAAGGCTTAACCGATGGAGTCACCATCCTTTTAACCGATGGAGTCTATTCCGAAGACTTTACCCAACAAGTAGGCAAAACTAGCGACGGTACTTCTATTATCGCAGGAGCTTTAGGCACAGTGCCGGGCGCTGACGGTCAAGCATTAGAAAGTTTAACCGCCCTTTGGCAAGAAAATATTGGCACTGAATTAACAGCCTTTGTGCCTCATACTTGGGATGCCACAGTTTTATTAATGTTAGCAGCCGAGGCCGCGGGGCAAAATAGCGGTGAAGCCATAAAGAGTAATATTATAGAGGTTGCCGGGGGTGAAGGAGTTGAAGTTACCGATCCCTGTGAAGCCATGGAATTAGTGCGCAACGGAGAAGCTATCAACTATCAGGGAGCTAGTGGTAATGTTGACATTGATGATAACGGAGATGTGGTTGGGGTTTATGATGTTTGGGAAGTTAACCCCGATGGTAGTTTAGCTGTGGTAGATAAAATTGAACCAATTATCGAATAAATTTTAATTTCATTGTACAAAAGGTTTTTCAAGGGGTTAAAGCCCCTTGGTCAATTATTTTTTTAATGTCCCTTGAAGGTAATATAATGACAAGATTATGGGAATTTAAAAAAAGATTTTTGAAATGTTTATAGCAATTATTTCTTTAAAAGGTGGAGTAGGAAAAACAACTACCGCCATACATTTATCAACCTATTTACAAGAACACGATCGCACCTTACTTATAGATGCCGATCGCAACCGTTCAGCCCTAGTGTGGGCAAGGGATGAAAAATTACCCTTCCAAGTAGCATCCCAAGCAGGTTCAGCCCCCCTCGTAGCTAAGTTTACACACGTTATCATCGACATGAAAGCTCGTCCCGAAGTAGATGACTTAAAAGAATTAGCCCAAGGCAGTGACTTAATAATTTTACCCACCACCCCCAACCATCTCGATTTAGATGCCACCGTCAAAGCCGTGGAAATTTTGAAAGGTTTAGAAACTAACTATAAAATTTTACTCACCAAAGTAGATTCACGTACCGTTAACGGTAGAAATGCCAAAAAATTCCTAGAAGAAAATCAACTACCCACCTTTAAAACAGAAATCCCCCTTTTAGTTGCCTTTGAAAGAGCCTCCCAACAAGGATTAACCGTCAAAGATTATGGCGATTTTCGAGCCAAACAAGCATGGAAAAAATATGAAATGGTAGGCCAAGAAGTTTTAGGTAAATAATCGACAATTAACAAACCGTAAATCTACAACCAGTCACCAGCAAACCTAACTATATTGACGACTATTGTCCCGAATTTAGGCTTATTTAACCATAAAACCTAGTTCGATTCATCGAACGACAACCCGTTAGCCGTGTAATTTATTACACGGTGGGGCAACTGCACCAAGTATATTTTAATTCACAGATTTAGTGTCAATTTGCTATACCCTCATCAAAAGAGAAATTTTTTCCCTCATACACATAGAAAACCTCCACCACAACCCCACCCCTTTCCAAAGGAATTTCCGTAACAAAATCAAAACTATCAAAATACCCCCCAAACTCATCCAACAAAACCTCATCCTTGCCAAAAGCCTCCACCGTAACATATAAACCATCCTCCCCCATCAAATCCTCCAAAGGTTGCCAAAATCCAAAACCCCTCACATCATCACTAATACAACTAACGGGCATATTAACCATATCCTCATTTTGAGCCAAACCCATGGCAATATAACCCCCAAGATAATAAGCATTAGTAAACACAAAATCACTATCCATCAACGCCCTGCGAAACTCCACAGAAGTATTAAACTGGCTTCCTAAGCGCACCACATCCACCAACTCCGTTGAAGGATCATCCTCCGGCGCTAAAATACCCATAGGTAAAAAAGGACTAGGATTTTGTAACACTCCAGTAGTAGCATGAAACAAAACAACCCCCAACAAAGAATAAATCATAATACCCGAAAAAGATAACCACTGCCTTATCTTGCGAGGAAACTCCCGATTCCATGCACAAACATAATGCCCAAACATAATCGTTAAACCCCAAAAACCAGGCATCGCCCAAGTGGGTAAAATCTGAGTTAGCGCCCCTAACAAAGTAAAACCTATCACCATGGGCAAAGATACCCACAAAATCAATCGACTCGGATAATGGGGGCGACTAAACACTTCAATTAAAAATGAACGTATAGTTATCCACCATAAAGGAAAACCAAAGCTAGGAAATAGGTAACCAACCCCAGCCAAAAAAAATAAAATCAGATTAAGAAAATTAACCTCCATTCCTTCCCCAGAATCAAAGCGCCCCGAGAGTTGAAAACCAAATGATACCCATCCATTTTGCCAATTCCAATACCAAAGAGGAAAAAGAGTTAGTAAAAATAACCCCAAAGATAACCATAACCAAGGAGAAAAGAATATCCGACGATAAGGCTTACTACTCAAACAAAAAGCCACTAACCCCAATCCTAAAACAAAACCATGATACTTACTCAGACAAGCTAAACCCACTAACACTCCAATGATAGCGACACGATAACTAGGTTTATATTGCCAATCAAAATCAAAAAATTCCTCACTAGCCACATATAATGTTAGCGTCCAAAAAAATATTAATGGTGCATCAGGTAAAGTCAAAATACCAAAAGCAATTTGAAAAATGGGAATCAAAGAAGCAATAATCAGGGCAAACAAACCAGCCCATTGATTATACATTTTCTTCCCCGTCAAATATAACAAATATAAACTGCCCGTATGTAAAATCAAACTACCGATACGAATAGTAAACTGATTCACAATTCCCGTTATCCAAATTCCTATACCCGTAGTTATTGCCACCAAGGGAGGATGATCAAAATAACTCCAGTCTAAATTTTTGGTATAAAGATAATAGTAGGCCTCATCGTAGCCCGGGTTAAGAAAAAAGGCGATTACAGCGCGAATGATTAACCCGATTATCAAGATTATATATACTTGTGTCTGGATATTGGGGTTTTTTTTGCTGATAGTCATTAATATTGGAAAACGTTTGATAATGTTACGATGGCAATATCTTGATAAGATATGTTGATTTGAAAATTAATTTTACTGTGAATGCGTCGGTTTAATCTATCAATCATGGATGGCTACATTTTGAGGGAGTTTATTATTCCCTTTATTTTCTGTGTAGCTATGTTTTCTTGTGTTGGGGTTGCCATTGCAACTATTTCTGATTTATCCCATAGAATTATAGAATCTAATTTATCATTGATTGCGGCTTTTCAAGTATTTATTCTCAAATTTCCTGAATATATTGGTTATGCTTTGCCTTTTTCTGTGTTATTAACCTCACTGCTTACCTACAGTCGCTTGAGTAAAGACAGTGAATTAATTGCCTTACAAAGTAGCGGTATCAGTGTTTATCGACTTATGGCACCCACCATTGCCGTTAGTCTTATTATTACCCTTGTGACTTTTGCTTTTAATGAGTTGATTATACCCCCGTCAAATTATCAGGCTACTTCCATTTTGGCGGGAGATTCTAGGGTAATTAATAAATACACTGTACAACAAGATATTTTTTACCCTCAGTATGAAGAAGTTATTACCCCAGAGGGGGAAGTTAAACGAGAGTTAAAAAGCCTTTTTTATGCCCAAGAATTTGATGGTAGGGAAATGCAAAATATTACTGTTATCGAAACTGATAATCATCAACTAGAAAAAATTACGGTATCCGAGACGGGTAATTGGAATAATAATGATGATAAATGGGATTTTTCTAATGGTGTTATATACGACATCAAAATGAATTTATCTCAAATTAGTAGTAATTTCTTTCAAAATAAAAAAATTCCATTACCTAAAACCCCTTTAGATTTAGCGTCTAAAAGTAGAAGCCCCTATGAAATGAATATCCGTGAGTCTTTGGAATACATTGAAATTTTAGAGCAAGTGGGTAATCAAAAAAGTATTCTTATGTATCGTGTACGTACGGCACAAAAAATATCTTTTCCTTTTACTTGTGTTATTTTTGCCATGATTGGTTCTAGTATAGGGGCAAAATTTAATCAAAACAATAAGGGAACAAGTTTTGGTTTAACGGTTTTAATTGTTTTTGGCTACTATCTGATGAGTTTTTTTATCGGTAGTCTTGGTTTAATTGATGTACTATCACCGACAATGGCGGCATGGCTTCCTAATTTTATTTGTTTTGGGGTGGGGGTTTATTTATTGGTTAAGTCTTAATCAATAATGGGTGTTGGTGAATTAAGGTATGATTTTTAGTTTAGTTTGGCCATAGGGAATGGGCAATAGTAATAATAGTTTTAATACTATACTATTACTGTAATTCAATAATGTTTCATGCTCAAAATCAGCAATGCCCAATAATTTTGTCGTAATTCCATGGTATGATTATTGAAAATTAATGGACTATGTTGGATAACTGTTGCCAATTTTCATTAGTTAACTTTTCAGAATATTAAGACTAGATAGGATATGAAATTTACCTTTGCTTCTTTTTATCATTTTACTCCCTTAAAAGACCTTGAAATATTACAGGAAAAGTTATTAAATTTATGTAATGGTTTCGGGATAAAAGGTACTATCTTAATTGCTTCTGAAGGAATTAATAGTAATATTGTCGGCGTGACAGAAGCCATTGATAAGGTTGTGGAGGAGGTGGAAAAACTTATTGGGTATCAGGGTTTTGATGTGAAGTATTCCCCAATGGATTATGTGCCTTTTGAGAGGATGAAGGTAAAAATTAAAAAAGAAATTATTACTTTTGGTATTCCTGAAGCCAATCCCAATGAGCAAGTCGGCACTTATTTATCTCCCCGTGAGTGGAATGAGTTAATTTCTCAATCTGATGTGAAGTTGGTGGATACTCGTAATGATTATGAAGTGGAAATCGGTACTTTTAAAAGGGCTGATAATCCTCATATTAATTCTTTTCGAGAATTTAATGGTTATATTGAGGAACATTTGAGCGAAAATAAAGAACAAAAAGTGGCTTTATTTTGTACGGGGGGTATTCGTTGCGAGAAGGTAACGGCTTTGATGTTGAAGAAGGGTTTTAAGGAGGTTTATCATCTTAAGGGTGGTATTTTGAAGTATCTGGAGGAAGTGCCTGAGGAGGAAAGTTTGTGGGAGGGGGAATGTTTTGTTTTTGATGATAGGGTGGCGGTTAAGCATGGTTTGCAAGAAGGTAGTTATCAGTTATCTGAGTGTGGTAATCCTATTAAAAAAGAATCATTGACAGTGGATAATGGATAATTCACGCAAGGGGCAATAATAAAAGGGCTTTGCAAGGGTTATAGTATAAAACATAATGGAATTATCGTAATAATTCAGGATTCAAGATATTGTCACCAACTCAAAATCATATTTAACTTGAGTTAGGGATAAAGTTTGATTGATGACGGGCAATGGGCAATGGACAATAAATAAATAGTAAAACTATTATTATCCTAACTCCCTATCACCCTAACTCCCCATAACCCTCTCCCCTCATATCCCTCACTCCCCATATCACCTAAAACCTAATAATCCTTAGCATTTAACACTAATCAATATGCAACCCGTTGACTATACAACCCTTGTGGCTATTTGTGATTCTCTTAATGCCGAATATATACCATCTCGTTTAGAACAAGTATATCAGTGCGATCGCACTTCAATTTCATTATGTTTACGTAGTTTGAAAAAAAAATCATGGCTAACCATTGCATGGCATCCTCAAGCCGCCAGAATATGTATAGGAAATGCACCGCCACGGAAAAAGGATACTTTTACTTTTAGTGAACAGTTACGACACTTAATTAGTGGTTATGCTTTAATTGGGGTGAATATTGTGAGTGAATGGGAAAGGGTAGTTGACTTTCAATTTGCCCAGCGCCCCAACGAAACACCTCTATATCATTTATATGTAGAGGTAATGGGAAAATATAGTAACGTTATCCTTACCAACGCCCAACAACAGATTATTACCGTTGCCAAACAAATTACGGCGGCAAAATCTAGTGTGCGCACCGTAGAAACCAGCCAAATCTATCAGTTACCCCCTCCCCTGTCGGGTAATACTCCCAAAATTGACGAGTCATTTACTGATTGGCAAGAAACCGTTAACCTCATTCCTGGTAGATTAGATAAACAGTTAATTAAATCCTATGGAGGAGTAAGCCCTACTATTGCTAAAGAATTGATAAATTATGCGGATATAAAATTACCCATCGATAATTATCAGTTAACCATTGATGAATGGAAAAATCTTTACCAACAATGGCAAAAATGGTTAATGACGATTCAAGAAAAAAACTTTTATCCCCATACTACTTCTTCAGGTTATAGCATACTATCTCCTGTGGATGAAAATGTACCGAAAGAAGATTTACACCAAATAATTAATGATTATTATACTAAAAAGATTGATCAAGAAAAGTTTCAACAACTACAGCAACAATTAAAACAAAAAATTAAAAGTATTACTAAAAAATTACAGGTAAAAGCAGATAAATATCAAGATAAAATTAATCAGTCAAAACATTCTGAAATATATCGTACTCAAGCAGATTTATTAATGGCAAATCTTCACCAATGGAGCATAGGAAGCGATGCTATTACCCTTAATGATTTTACCACAGGAGAACCGATTAAAATTGATCTTGCCCCTGATAAAAATGCCATCCAAAATGCCCAAGCCCTCTATAAAAAACACCAAAAATTAAAAAGAGCAAAAGATGCAGTTAAACCTTTATTAGAAGAAGTAAATGCAGAAATAAACTATCTTCAACAAACCTTAAATAATGTCTTACAATTAGATAATAGTGATACAGAAGATTTTGATACATTGGCAGAAATTAAAGCAGAATTAATTAGTCAAAAATATATTGAGGATAATCAACATAGACAAACCAATAATAATCAAGAATCTCAGCCACGGGCGTTTAAAACTCCTTCTAATTTTGAAGTTTTAGTGGGAAGAAATAATCGACAAAATGATTTATTAATTTCTCGCATTGCTACGGATTATGATTTATGGTTTCACGCCCAAGAAATTCCTGGTTCCCATGTTTTGTTAAGATTAAATGCAGGAGATATTCCTGGAGAAAAGGATTTACAATATACGGCTAATGTTGCGGCTTATTATAGTCAAGGTAGGGAAAGTGATCAAGTACCTGTAATTTATACTAAACCAAAATATGTTTATAAGCCTAAGGGGGCTAAACCTGGTATGGTTATTTATAGTAATCAGACGGTTATTTGGGGAAAATCATCGGAGTTTATGAATAGTTGATATTAAGTTTTCAGAATTAATTCCCAAAAAATTATATCTTTCTTGTTTTCCCATCGAGCGCACCTTAATTATAATTTTAGGCATTGCTGATTTTGAGCATGAAACATTATTGAATGACACAAAAAACTGAGACTTCTAAATAATATTATAACCGTTCCCTGTTCCCTTCCTCAACAAGAAATTATACCTTAATTCACCAACGCCTAATTTTAATTTATAGAAAATCCTTTGGCTTTAAGTTGGTTATAAAGGGTGTCTATCATTAAATTTTCTAGGGTTAAATTATTATCTAATATGGGCTTATTGTCATCGATAAATTGTCTTCTTTTTTGAGATAATTCTGTAATTTCTTGTTTAATTTTTTCTCTTTTTTCAATCATTTCATTGACAATATTTTGTAATTCATTAGTGGTTAAAGAGCGTAAATTTTCTGGTAGTGTTTGCTTATCTATATCATTTAATGTAACCGTATTAGAGGCGATCGCCTCTACCAAATCCCAACTATCAGTGTTATAATTCGGTGTAGTCTTAGTAATAGCTCTATTTAAACCAGCAGTAGGAGTAGGACTAGAAAAAGCATTAATATCCTGTTGTCTTTGTCTTTCATAGGATACGATACCTTGCTCACCATAGGGAATATAAGTATCATTTAAATCTTGATTTAATTCCTTAATAGATTCATCATAAGGGGTAGGAATATCGACAATACGCTGATTTTGATTGATATTAAAATAGCTTCCCTTTCCTAAATCAGCGCCCCTAGCCCAAAGATTACTTTCTGCATTTTCTGCCTCACCACAGTAGATAGTATTAATAATAATATCCTTCGATGATGCCAAATTGATAGCCCTTTCCCATAAAATATTTCCCTGATTAAAGGGCTCATTTCCTGCGATAAAAATAGCCCTAAAGTTTCCATTATCATTGCTCCAGTTTAATTCATTTACTGCTGAATTAATTACCCATCCCGCATACTCTTGCCCTCCATTTGTCTGAATAGAAAATAAGTTTTCTGAAACTATATCTAAGTCAGTGGTTAATTGATTTAACATTCTATTAAATCCTTCGGTAGAAGGTAGGGAATTATTACCATAATGGTATAAGGAGACTTCAAAAGCTGGTATTTCTCCATTTTTAGTAACTTTAGAAACCGCATTAATTACTGACCAAATTTGTGTGCGAGTTTGTTCTATTAAACCATCCATGCTATTACTAGAATCAAGTAAAATAGCTATTTGTATTTTTGGTTTATTATCGATAATATTTTGACTTATCTTAGGATTTATTTCTTCTAAGGGGGGTTGTCTTAGGATAATATTGTCTTCCGCATTTATATTTCTCATGACGGTAAAATAAAATCCAAAAGCACAGATAAGAAAAAGTGTAAAAATATTCATTCTTTTAATGTTAGTATTTTTTTAATATATATATTGATGACGTTATTAATTGTTTACTTTTCTCCAAAAGTTGCTTAGTAGTAGTGTTAAACATCATTGATTATAGTCATAACCAAATTATTAAAATGCTGTTATCATTTCTTATTTCCCATTTATTCACTCAAGCAAATTTTATCTAATCATAATAATTATTGAGATTATCCATGGAAAGATTACTTAAGAAAAGCATTACTTGTTGTTATTATGGACTATTTTTAGTTTAAACTAGGGTCAAAAATAAAAGCACCTATTGTAAACTAAAATGAAGTAAAAGTTATGATTCAACGGATATAAATTAATAGATATTTTAACTTACTACTTTAACTGTGCCGATGCAGTGTAACTCTTGAGAAGAAATGGTTAATTCTGATAATGAAACATCATTACCTAAGTCAATGGTTAAATCATTGATTGCCCTATTACTTAATTCCTTGATTCCTTCTATTTGTAAATTAGTAAGTAATAATTGATTTTCTTTCTCTATATTTAAATTGCTAGTAATAACTAAATTTTCCCTAGTATTATTGACAATATTTAATAAACTTCCTTCGATAATTATTCTTTGAGTTTCCATGGTAATGTTGTGCCACTCAATGTGATATTGATTAATGATTTCTGGGGAAACGTCTTCATTATTCAATAAAATTTTCAGCATATCTTGTAAACCATCTTGTAAAAGAGAAGAATCTAGGGATTTAGATAACTCAGAAGCAGTAATAATAATATTTCCAGAAACAAATATAGGATGTAATAACTTTAATGGCTTTCCCCGTAAAATTCCACCTAAATTAATAGCAATTTTTTCTGTGGCAACGGAGGCATAGTTTAAAAAAATACCTCGATAATTAGCTTCTTTCGCTTGTAAGTTAACTTGATTAATTTTTCCCGTCAAAATTTGTTTATCTCCTGCGTCAATGGTAACGTCTAATTTGGTGATGGATTCAACTTGGGTGCGAATCCATAATTTAATGGCGGGAGTGATAAAACTAGATATAATTTCTGATTTTTTTTTAATATTCATCGTTGTCTAAAATTTTAACAATGAAAATTTTACAATGAAGCCGTAGGGGAAAGATATTTTTTGTTCATGAAGGGAAACAGTTATAAGATAAAGCATAGAAGTAAAAAAATTGAGAATGAGTAATAAACAGTTAATTTGTATTATCTTTATCTCTGATTTGGGTTAGTTGTTGATTAATCCTTTAAGGTTGTTAGGGGATAATTTTTTTCGGTGATAAATCGAGCTAATTTGTGTCATTATGATTGGTGGATAAAGATGATTTTTCTGTAATCAAATTAATGGTTGATAGAGTACAAAAAATATTGAGAGAATGGGGGGTTGCTTCCCGTCGTGAAGCTGAAAAAATGATTGTGGCGGGAAAAGTAAAGGTTAATGGAATGGTTATAACTTTGGGTGACAAGGCAAATCCAAATAAAGATAAAATAGAGGTGGAGGGAAAAGTTTTAAGTCGTAAAAATCGCCCTCAATTAGTTTATATATTATTGAATAAGCCAAAAGGGGTTGTATCTAGTTGTGATGATCCTAAAAAAAGAAAAACTGTTTTAGATTTATTAAATTCTGAGTTAAAATTGGGACAGGGAATTCATCCTGTGGGTAGATTGGATATGGATTCTACGGGCGCTTTGATTCTGACTAATGATGGTGATTTTACCCTTAGTTTGACTCATCCTCGTTATCATTTACCAAAAACCTATCAAGTCTGGCTTCAGGGTAACATACCAGATGAACTTATCAAAAAATGGTCTGATGGTTTTATCTGGGAGGGTAAAAAAACTCTTCCTGCCCAAATCGTTGTTAAGAAAAGAATGGCTTCTAAAAGTTTAATTGAAATTGTCCTTCATGAAGGGCGTAATCGTCAAATTAGACGTATTGCTGAACTTTTTGGCTATCCTGTTATTAGTTTACATCGAAGTGCGATCGCATTTATCCGTTTAGGTAATTTAAAATTGGGAGAATGTCGTTTTTTAACTGCTTCGGAAGTGAACAAATTGAGTATAATTGCTCATAACAATAAAAATTAAGATTTAGATAGAATGAGCCAGACAGATAACATATATGTTAAAACTATTTACTAAGAAAAAATCCACGGAAGTTGATTATAACCAAATTCGTCAACAGGAGTTAGAAAAGATTAGTGTCTTATTGCAGGATAAGAGACAGTCTTTAGGATGGGATATTGAGTCTATTTCTGATAATCTTCATATTACTAAAAATATGTTAAGGGCGATAGAAAATGGTGATTTAAGTAAATTACCTGAGCCCGTATTTATTAAGGAATTACTGAAAAAATATTCTAGTTTCTTAGGAATAAATATTAGGGAAGATATTCATAATTTCCCTGTGGAAACCAATAATTATCACCATCGTAAAAATATTCATCATAAAAATATTATTCCTTTTCACTGGAGAATAAATTTTAATAGTAAATATCTTTATGTTATTTATATTGCCCTGTTATTTTTTTCTATCAAAAGTCTTAATCAAATTTTACAGCCTACCCCTTTTACCACCCAAGAGAATATAGAAACCCAAAATAGCCAAGATAATACTCCACAAGAAACGACAGTAACGGAAAATCCGATTAAAGAAAACGTAGATAATAATACGACTATTCCTGTGGTAAATAATGTCAATGATAATCCAGAACAATTAAAGGTCAACATTAATGCCCAAGATGATTCATGGGTAAGGGTTATTATTGATGGTAATACCGAGTTTGAGGGGATTTTAACCAAAGGTAGTCAACGGGAATGGATTGCCACCGAAGAATTTACCATCCGCGCGGGTAATGCAGGAGGTTTGTTGATTAGTGTTAATGAGGAAACCCCTAAACAAATCGGTGAATTGGGGCAAGTGGAGGAAATTACTTTAAATTTATAGATAATAATGAGTAACCTAGATTAATAAAAACGGGCGTTGGTGAATTAAGGTATGATTTTTAGTTGAGTTTGGCAATGGGCAATGGGCAATGGGCAATAGGGAATGGGCAATAGTAATAATAGTTTTAATACTATATATTTACTGTAATTCAATAATGCTTCATACTCAAAATCAGCAATGCCTAAAAACGCATCTCAGTAGGATTTGATTCAATGGCTTATTTCCCTGAGACTTTTTACTAAATCATTCGCCTTTGATACTGCTTTCCATAAAAGATGAGGATAATCTTCTAATTGATTTTGGGGGGAGATGGTTTCTAACTGTTGTAAAGTGTCAGCGAGAATTTTTCGGGCTTTACTACCAAAAGCAATGCCACTAATTTTGTCACTAAGCCCCATTTCTTTCATTTTAACAGCGGTATGTTCATTTGTACCCCCTGCTAGTTGAAAATAACCCTTAAAACCTTTTTCTATCATAGTTTGAGCGTATTTGATGGTTAAATGGGTAGTGCCTTTGCCGATGTCTCCACTCATGGGGCGCCCGTCGGTTTGCCAAATTAGGCAAATTGGTAGGGGTTTGATATGGTTTTCTATTTGCTGTAAATAATTGGTGACGGTGGGAGAGTAGGGGCAGCTGATGGCTATTAGTTGCAGTTTTGATAAGTGGGGTTGGATGGATTGCCATAGACGACAAAAATGGCTGAAATGCCCTTCTTGGGTATGGATTTCTAGGGCGTTGATGGGCAATTCCGTTAACCAATTTAATGTCTCATGGATGCTAATGACATGGGATTGAGTATGGATTAAATTATAGGGGCATACTGGCACACAGCGCCCACAACCATAACAAAGTTTTTCTTTTACTCCTACGGTGGGATTATCAAATTTTATGGCATCGGCAGGGCAAATATTTTCACAGGGCCGATCGCACTCAGGGGGACATATGCTAGGGTTAAAGTAGGCTTTGCGAAAATGAGGATCTTCCCCATCATTCACACTTACCATTAAAAGAGGATTACTAGGATTATAACCAAGGGCGATCGCCTTTTGTCGAAAATTTTTCGCTACCTCTATTCCCAGCAAAGCAGAATTCATAACCGCCCTATCCGCAGCCACATCAATACAATCAACCCCTGCAAGGGTATAAGCCAAAGCTAAATTACGAATAGAAGGTAAATGCTGATAACTAGCACCACAAATCAATTTAAACCAACTACCCGACTCCAAAGACAACAACGCTGAATCTTGTAATAACAATCTTTCTTTAAAATTTAGTTAAAAAATAAACAACCTTATCTAAATTTAATTGTCCATTGTCCATTGTCCATTGTCAATTGATTTAAGTTTTAGCTTCTGCCATTTCAATCACCCTATTTTGTAAATCCTTCACCAAAAAATTAAGGGGATTTTCGCTGCGAATCTTATACTTCAAACGGCGCGATTGTATCCTCAATAATAAATCATCCAAACAATCATGATCAAAACAGACATGACGCTGGGAATTTTTATAACCTAAACTCGCACCACCAATGACATGTAACTGGGTATTTTTACGAAGTTGATACCATAATCCCGTATTTTCTTGTAAAACTGAGGTATTAGCCCTACCACCAGTATAAATAGGATCTAACATTGCAGAACCTAAACTTTGATCATAATTATAATAATAGTGTAAAGGCACATCCGCCACAGGTAAATTTAATAAACCCTCATAAAATTCCTGCGCCACAGCTAAATCCGATACCATGATAGTATGCACCTTAGGGGCGCTGGTTAAAAACATCCACATCGCACCACCATAAGCCACCAAAAGCATTACCATAATTCCCTGAGTAGAGAATAAACCATCCGTAATACCGGGTAAAAACGCCCCTAAAATATTTACCATAGTTAGATTGCTATTTATCATATAATCTCAGTTTAAACCTTATATTATATTGTGGAATATTTCTCTATCATTTAGCAATCATTAACTTAGGTATTGGGTGTTAAAAATTAGGTGGTAGGTTGAAATGCCTTGACATTAAAAGTATTTTTCTATTTTTTATTCTTTAGTTTCATTTTCTAATCAATTATACCTTATCAAATTTTTCTATGAATTCCACTGATTTTCCAGAAGCCAATCATCCTTTAATCTATCCTCTATTACAAATAGATGATGTTATTCTCTTGGAATTATTACAAACTCATTTAGACAAAGGGAAATATTTAGTCTCTCTTTTTTGTCGTCATTATAGTAAAATAAATGACGTTATAGTAGGTTTTTATGAAGCTGAAGATCTTACTTATTTTTCGTTTCAAGTGTGGCGAGAAATAAGTTATTTTTTATTTAATTTAAACTTAGATAAAAGTAACAAACAAGACGAGCAATTCTATGAAAATATTATCATTGAATATGCCATAGACTATTTACAAAAAGAAGATAGGAAAGAATTTAAAAATAATGAAATCTCCCTTGATATAAGATATTTTCCCCTTCACTTTTACCTTGAACAATCTATTAACTTATTGTCTCCTAAAGAACGTTTAATTATGGTAACAAGGGATAAATTTGCTTGGCAAGAAGAACAAATTATTAACTATCTTAAAGCAGAAGGAAATAATATTTCATCGGAGGATATAGAAGACTTATATCACTACGCCCACAAACAACTTTTAAAATTAATCCCCCTTGATATTCGTCTTATTTATTTAGATAAAAGAAATAGTATTATTACGGGAAAATAACTGATAATTTATTTTTTTTTAATAACAAGTATTATTCTTAAAGTTTAGCGGATTTAGTATTATCTAGCAATTAAAACAAATATTGCTACCACTAAAACAAAATATCCAAATCCTTTTTGAAGGTATTTAGCATCAATTATTTTACTCAAATAAGAACCAGAAATAATTCCAACGGTAGCGGCAAAAGTAAAGCCAATGGTTAATATCCAGTCAATATTTACTAAGGTTAAATAACCCATAAAAGCACTAGCTGATTTAGCTGCAATAATTAATAAAGACGTGCCGACGGCTTCTTTCATGGGAATACCCCCAACTAATACAAGGGCTGGAATAATTAAAAATCCTCCTCCCACTCCCACAAATCCTGTGAGGATACCCACCACTAATCCTTCTGTGATAGTTAATATTATTTTTTTTGTCTTATTTTTACTAATTGTTTTAACTTTTACGGTGGTTTTTTCTAATTCTTTTGTGGATGTTTTAGCACTACTTTTTTTAATCATTAAAATACTGGCTAATAACATGACAATACCAAAAGCAACCAGTTGCACAGTATCGGTGATGAAGGGAAATTGGGTAATCTTTGCTCCTAAAAAAGAGCCTACCATGGCAGGGGGTATAAAACTGATGGCTACGGGTAGATTGACGTTACCTTGTCGCCAATGGGGTATGATACCAATGATACTAACAGTACCCACGATAAAAAGACTCATGGCGATCGCACTTCGAGGCTCAACCCCCATCACATAGCGGAGAATCGGCACGGCTAAAATTGAGCCCCCACCACCGATTAACCCTAAACTAAGTCCGATGATGATGGCTAAAATTAATCCAAAAGTTAAACGCATTTAAAATAATTGATAATTGAGAATGGATAATAAAGTTATTCTCTGATTTATTGATGATATTCAGTTAAACTGATATTGCTTAGAATCTCTCCTTTCAAGGAAAGATGCCCAAAGCAGGGGCTAGAGGAATGGGGAATGAATGAAAGAATAATCAATTAATTGAAATAAATATGATTAAGTCGCTACGGGGAGATGGGCTTCTTGCCATGCCGTAATACCTCCTTTTAGCTCTGTTACCATGGTCATGCCTGTTTCGATCAATTTTTCGGCGACGGTGTGAGAACGCTTCCCAGAACGGCAATAGAGAACGATATTAGGATAGGATGCTAGTTCTTTGGCGGAAAACTCGGATAGGGGTTTTAGTAATGCCCCGGGGATATGTCCTTTTTCATACTCATCTTTCTCCCGCACATCAATGACAACTACCGAATTATTTTTCATTCTTTGTTCTAACTCTTGAGGGGAGATAAGTTGATATTGGCTTTGGATGATATTGGCAATAATCATAATTTTTCTGGGGTATGGTTAACAAAAATGCTCCTAAACCTTTCCACACATTTGATTGGCGGGTACTGCTTCCATTATTTTTTTGGGATCTGGTAAATCAAGGTTATCCATTAACTCGATAAACTCGTCTCTTTTTTTGCCACTAATGCGAGGATTATGGGCTTTTTCTTCGGCAATGGTGGACACCGTATGTCCTCGATAATCATGGCCTGGATAAACTAAAACATCGTCTGCGAGGGTAAAAAAACGCTTTGTAATGGTGTCGTAGAGCATTCGGGCATCACCGCTTTGGAAGTCCGTACGTCCACAACCACGGATGAAAAGGGCATCCCCTGTGAGTAAATGACTATTATTCACTAAATAGGCAAAATGGCAGTCTGTATGCCCCGGAGAGGCGATCGCCCTTATTTCCACATTGCCCACCATTACCACCTCATTATCGACTAAGTGGCGATCGGCACAATTTACCTTCGCTTTCTCAGGCACTAAACCCTTACAGCCCGTCAACTCTCTAATTTTACCCGTACCCGTAATATGATCCGCATGAACATGGGTTTCCATGCAATATTTGAGGGTTAAGCCCAACTCACGCACCAACTTTAAATCCCGCTCCACCTGTTCAATAACAGGATCTACCAACACCGCCTCCTTAGTATCAGAATCAGCGATGAGATAGGTATAAGTCCATGTATCTTGATCAAATAATTGACGAAATAACATCTTGATACCTTCATTAATTGCTTATTTTATTATATAACTATTTTACCATTTCGTTATATATTGAGCAAAAATTTGTTGGTTAGGGCAGAGAATAAACAATAGGGAACAGTTTTCGATGGTTTATCATTATAACTGGTAAAGTTTTAAGCGTTTTTGCATTCCTACCCCTCATCCCCTCATCACTCAAACCCATAACACCCCCATCTCCGGA
>NZ_JADEWC010000028.1 GCF_015207825.1 Cyanobacterium stanieri LEGE 03274 | reverse complement strand
CAGTTAATAAACAAGGGATCATTAATACACCGAACCAACCTACATATAAGCGGTTGTTGGTAGAAGTGATCCACTGACAAAACTGCTCCCATGCGGAAGACTGTTGTTGTTGTAAAGTGGTAGTCATATGTTATATGATTGCGTTATGAATTTTTCTAGGTACTTTGTGTGAAGTTGTTTGCCTCACATTTATATATTAACGAATATGTAAAGTTTTGTCAAGGATTTTATGAAAAAAACTCAAAAAACTGTTACTTTTTGTTACACATAGAAGAAGATATGTCGGTGAAAACTTTATAAAATATAGGGTTTAGAAGTTTAATCTGTTTGTCACAAAAGTTTAAGTAAGATGTCGAAGAGCTAATGTTGAGCGAGTTTGAATGGCTATTTCTTCGTCATCTTCTTTGAGGTTAATCAGGGTTTTTTGAATGATATGTTTCATGTTTTGGTTATCTACGGCCTGATATAGATTTCCTAAGGAAACAACGGTAGCATAACGTACCACCCATTCTCCATCTTGGGCGGTAATGAGAAGGGTATCTAATACTTTTTGTTGGGCTTGGGGTCGGTTTTCGGGGGGAATTTCTGACCATGTGATGCTCCCTAGTCCTTTGGTGGCAGCCCTTCTCACGCTCAGGGAAAAGTCACTACTGGCGGCTTTTAACAATAATTGTAGGGCGCGGGGGTCGCCGATTCCTGCAAAGACTCTAATAGCCCATGCCCTTGCTCCGTAGTTGTAGTCGTCAACGTTTTCGAGGAGGGATGTGACGGCGGGTTTGCCGATGGCAATTAAGCCTTCTGTGGCGGCTACGGCGGCGCCTGGATTATTGTATCCCAATACTTCGATGAGGGTGGGAATGGCTAGGGGCGATCGCACTTTAGCTAAGTTACTGACTGCTAAAAACAATTTGGGGGCTGAATCGGCTTTTTCTACGGCTGTGATTAAGTCATCTATGGGGATAATGGTTTCTGTCATGATCAATTTTTAAGACAAAAAGTTTGCTTCAAATTGTGCAGGGGTCAAATTTTGTTCAATATATAAGGGATTGACGGGGTTATAAGGGGCTTGGAGCAAGTCAACGGATAAAATTATCCCAGAAGATGATAAAACAGGCAAATCAGGGTCATATTCCGTAGCCCCTGTCAAACTACTAGAAAACCCCCTAAAGGTCATAATTTCTAAATTTTGCCCATTTTCTTCTGCTTTTACAATTACCAGCCATTGTGGATTTTCCTTGGTATATTCTTCTATTTTTAAGAGTAGATTATTCATCAAAAATTATTGGCTTACTTGATTTTAGGATAATATGTTTAGTCTTTGAAAGAATGGACAATGGATAACTAACAAGCTATAACCTACCTCCTACTATTGTTCAATGGCAATTCTACCTTGTCGAATGAGACGGAAGGCAAGGAAGTATAGTAAATAAATGCCATAAATAATTAAACCAGACATACCTAAAAACCCTAAAAATCCTGTGGTAGCGTTGGGGTGAAACCAACTTTTATAGTGCCATGGGGCTTCTAACCATGCTCGACAAACCTTTTCTACCGCGGCATCTTCGGAGAAAGTACATTTTAAAAAAGGAGTAAAGGCGATCGCACCTAGGATACCATAAATAGAAGTTGCCCAGCGCCACGAAGTGAGTAGTAAACGCAAGGGGCTTTTTGGTAAATCTTGAATTTCATCGTTAATATCCACCCAAAACCAAAGACTAATGACAATTAAAATATGTCCTATAAACCAAGCTAAATATCCCCATTGCCACACAGGAATAAACAAATAAATGGCGATCGCCAATAAACTAGCCACCCGCCAAAAAATCAATAATAACCGCTGAATAGAAGGAATATTAGAAAACAAACTCCAAACAGATAAAACAAGAGGAAAAAATAAACAAAAAACTAAAAATAACTTATAGTTAGTCCAAACTAAAGCCCTTAATAACGTATCTTCCATAATAAAAAAATATATTTAACCACAAAAAGAGGTGGGATAACCCCACCCCTTGCTTTTATTAAACAACAAATTGAACAATTAGTCGTCATAGATACGACACTCAGCCGCATCAGGATTATCTTCACAATATTGCTCTAAAGAATTTTTCTTTTTCTCTCCTTGTTGTTGGTGAGAAGCCTCAGCTTGTAACTCCTCCACAGCATCCCAAGCCGCCGCACAATCCCCAGAGGTTGCCCCCTCGGTGGTACATACTTCCCTAGCTTGTTTTAATTCTTCTTGAATTTTATCTTGTATGTTGCTCATAGTTTAATACCTTATGATTTTCTTATACCTTTATAGCTTATAACAGAATTAAGATCTTTGTGATAGGGATAATTCTACTAGGCAAAAACATCAATTCCTTTTAAACCCTATTCTGCTACTATTTCAGTTATTTCGGATACATAAAAATAGCTCATAGAATCATTTATGGTAATGTTTTAATGATATTAATCTACCTCGTCTAAATGTTCTGCCACGGCGCGATACAATTCCAGAACATGATGATCTAAGAGACGATAATAAACCCTTCTACCTCTTTTTTGATATGCTACTAGGCGCATGGATTTTAATGTTCTAAGTTGATGAGAAACAGCTGATTCGCTCATCTGTAACATATTTGCTAAATCACAAACACACATTTCTTGTTGGGCTAATACTGATAGAATCCTCAGACGATTGGCGTCCCCTAATAAACCAAAAAAGTCTGCCATAGTTTGAGATTTTTCATGGCTGAGAATTTTTCCCTCAAATACTCCACATAAGTTATCATCTATTCCGTGGGGAGAGCAGGGAATTAGTTCATTTTCTAGGTGAGTTTTATTAAGGGAAGGGCTTTTCATAGTTACGAGGTAAGGTACTTTTGATTATTTTTGATATTTACTATCTTAACTCGATATTGTTTCTAGCATCTTGAGAATAGTTAACTAGAGGGTTAAGGTGCGCTGGAAATTTTGTCTTTTGATACAAGGTAATGGAGGAAATACGATCTTAAACTATCAAGGAATTCTTTCAAAAAACTATTTTCATGAAGATAACTGACATATATTACAAAACCTTTTTAGTCTTAATTTAAATACCCATTAACTAAAATTTAGTTTAAGATATTGCCTACTTTTAAAACTATAAATATATTTTTTGCGACCATGAAAATATTATTCATTCCATGATAAAAAGATAATTTTCTGATTATGACTCCATACCATCGAGCGCACCTTAGGTAAGAAAATCTCTAATCCTGTTCAAAATCCGTTAAATTAGAAAAAAGAGCATAACAAAACTTAAAACTATGACATCACCTTCCATCGCTGTTAGAGAATTACCATTGTTTCCTCTGCCCGAAGTGGTTTTATTTCCAGGGCGTCCGTTACCTCTACATATTTTTGAATTTCGTTATCGTATGATGATGAATACTATTTTAGAATATGATCGCCGTTTTGGTGTGCTAATGATCGATCCTAGTAACGGGGAAATTGCTAATATTGGTTGTTGTGCGGAGATTATCCATTTTGAACGTTTACCTGATGATCGCATGAAAATCCTGACTTTAGGACAGCAACGGTTTAGAGTTTTGGAATATGTGAGAGAAAAACCTTATCGAGTTGGTTTAGTGGAATGGATTGATGATCAACCTACCCAAATTAATTTACAAGATAAAGCTGATGAAGTGAGAACTTTATTAACAGATGTGGTTACACTCTCAGCAAAATTAACCGACCAAAAAATTGAGCTTCCTGAAAATTTACCCACTGCCCCCATGGAATTGTCTTACTGGGTAGCTAGTAATTTATATGGTGTGGCGGTGGAACAACAAACATTGTTAGAAATGCAGGATACTGCTGAGCGTTTGCAACGGGAAGCTGATATTTTAGTTACCACCAGGGGAAATTTGGCAGCTCGTACGGCTTTAAAGGATGCTTTTAATTAATTAAAAATACTTTTTAAAAATTGTTAATATAATTTTGTAACTAAATAATTTTGACTTTGACAGGGTTCAAAACTATGGTTACTTTACAAGAATAGATTGTCTTGTATTTTTCAAATAGTTCTAACAGTCCCGCAAAGTCAAAAGGTAAAATAGTTTATTATGCTTCGTTTTTTCCTGTTTGAATATATAAAATTAAAAGGAAAACGGTAGGCACAAGCACAAACAGTAGAGTAGCAACAAAACCTAGATCGTTAACTTGCATTTTCTTATTTTTCAGATATTAAACTAACGGTAACTAGAATATCATAATTTAGCTTTTTAGGTTCAATAAACCATTACCATACATAGTTTATAAACATTAAGAAATATTAAGATTGTTGCAAAGAGGCGATCGCCCTTTGATACTGCAAATCAACATCAGTGCCAATTTCAAAATAGTTAATCGGCTCTTGAGAGACAACAAAATCAGGAGAAATCCCGAGTTTATTAATATCTTTATGGTTAGGGGTTTCATATTTGGCAACTGTTACCGCCAATCCTGCGCCGTCGGGAAGTTCAAATAAAGATTGAATCAAACCTTTTCCATAAGTTTTTTCCCCCACTAAAATCGCCCTACCATTATCTTGTAAAGCCCCTGCTAAAATCTCACTGGCACTAGCCGTACCTTGGTTTACCAAAACTACTAAGGGTGCGTCTGTAATTGGTTCTCCCATAGCATCATAACTACCCATAGTACCTTGTCTATTGACGGTATAAACAATGGTGCTAGGTTTTAGCCATAAACGGGCAATTTCAACCCCTGCTTGTAATAAACCCCCTGGGTTATTACGTAAATCTAAAATATAACCCTTAACGTTTTTTTGTTCAAAAAGGGCGATCGCATGGGCTAAATCCTTGGTAGCACTACCGCTAAACTGATTTAATCGCAGATAACCCACAGGAAAATCGGGGTTAGAATCATCTAAACGACTAATAACCGAACTCAGAGAAAGGCGATCGCGCCTTAAATGATATACATTAACAATATCCTTATCTTTAGGTTTAATCTCCAAAGTAACCTCAGTACCAACCTTACCCCGAATACGACTAGCCGCCTCATCCAAAGAAAGAGTATCAGCCCTTACCCCATCAATACTAATAACCTCATCCCGAGGATGAATCCCCGCATCTTCCGCAGGAGAATTAGGCAAAGGAGAAACCACCTCAATATGTTTCGTTTCAGGATTGACGCTGATTTGTAAACCAACCCCAGAAAGTTCCCCAGAAGTAGTAATCTGCAAATCATGATAGCGCTCTGGGGGCAACAAACGAGTATAAGGATCATCCAAACTAGCCAACATTTCCCTAATTACTCCATAAGTTTCCTCCCTATTATTTAAAGGTTTTCTGAGAATTTTTTGGCGTAATCCCCACCAATTTTGACCATTAAAAGAACTATCTACATAGGCTTCATTAACCAAACGCCAGCACTGAAGCACTAACTTTTCTTCCTCACTAAAAGCATAGGCATTAGGCACTGCTACTATTCCTGAAAGCAGAATATAAAAAATAACTAAACAACAAAGAAAAATTTTTTTCATAATATTTTTAATACAAAAAAATAAAAAATAACTAAAAAATTATACTTCCACAAAAAATAAAACAGACCATATAAAAGTATTACCAATTAAATTTTAGGTTGAAATATTCATATATTTAACATTTAATTATTAATCATTTATACTATTTTAAATCACAATAAATTTATGATTAACTAGATAAAAAAATAAAGCAAGGAAAAAATAATAAACCACTTGTAACCAATATTCCATCACTGAATAAATTTACCAGTATCAATAGTAAGTTTTTTCAATTAAATAAAAAATAGAACTAAATATAGCCGTCATAATCAATAAAATTACCACCCATCCAGATAAAAAACCCAGTAAACCAAATCCTCGCAACAGATAAAGAATAATAGACAAAGGGAGAGTAATAATCGTTAATATTCTTAATATTCGGGGAGCTAATTGAGCATTTATACGCATTATTTTCAATAAAAAATCAAATCGTAGCAAATATTAACATTCAATCTAATTAAACTAGCAACAATACTAGCATATTAACGAAGTAAATTATCTCAAAGCCTATTAATATAAAGGTTACAAGGTAAATGTTAATTAATTATAAACAAAATTACACCTCCACATTAGAGCTAAGTCTTTAAAACATCCACAACCCTATATTTACAGTGCTTTTTATTAAATTTTAGCCCATGTTGATTTTTAGTCAATACGTTTTTTGCTTTTGTAATTAATTACTATATTAGCTAATATAAAAGTTTTATAAAACTTTTTTTAGGCTTAAATTAAAGTTAATAAAAGATTTAACAGCTTTTAAATATTTTAGAAAACGATTAAACCTAAATTACAGCACCTTATAACAAAAAAGATTCTGTGAAAAATAACAAATTAGTCAATAATGCAAACAGAGCAAAATTCTGGAGTCTGACAAAATGACATTGACATTAGCAGTTTATGGAAAAGGCGGTATCGGCAAATCGACCACCAGCTGTAACATTTCCACCGCCCTCGCCAAAAGAGGAAAAAAAGTATTACAAATAGGTTGCGATCCGAAACACGATAGCACCTTTACCCTCACAGGCTTTTTAATCCCCACCATCATTGACACTCTCCAAGAAAAAGATTTTCACTACGAAGACATTTGGCCCGAAGATGTAATCTACAAAGGTTATGCAGGGGTAGATTGTGTCGAAGCAGGAGGACCACCCGCGGGCGCTGGTTGCGGTGGTTATGTAGTCGGTGAAACTGTAAAACTACTCAAAGAATTGAACGCCTTTGATGAATATGATGTAATTTTGTTTGATGTGTTGGGGGATGTGGTTTGTGGTGGTTTTGCAGCGCCCCTTAACTATGCCGATTATTGTCTCATTGTCACCGATAATGGTTTTGATGCCCTTTTTGCCGCCAATCGTATCGCCGCCTCCGTCAGAGAAAAAGCACGTACTCATACTTTACGCCTAGCGGGTTTAATTGGTAATCGCACCTCAAAAAGAGACTTGATTGATAAATATATTTCCCACGTAGCCATGCCTGTATTGGAAGTATTACCTCTCATTGAAGATATACGGGTATCACGGGTTAAGGGTAAAACCTTGTTTGAAATGGCAGAAAAAGATCCTAGTTTGGATTATGTATGTGATTTTTATCTCAATATTGCTGACCAAATTTTGGCAATGCCTGAAGGGGTTGTGCCTAGTGAAGCCCAAGACAGAGATTTATTTACTTTACTTTCTGATTACTATCTCAATCCCCCTGCGGATGCACCCAAGCAGGAAGTTGATGAGCTTGATTTAATGATGGTTTAAAGCAATTGACAATTAAAATTTTCTGGTTATTTTGTAAATTATTTGAGAATTAAATCATGTAGATAAAAAATATGAAACAAATGAAGTTAAAAATTAAAGATAAATGGCTAGATTATTGGGCTATTAATAAAAAATGGATTACTTTATTTTGCGAAGAAAATAATGATTGGTATGACACATCAGATAATGGTAAACGTCCCCCCGCTAAATTAATTTTGGGTATAGTGACAGCCCTAGAGTTAGAATTATCCGAATATTTAGAGACTTTTCTTTATTTAAACTCTGATGAAGATGCGATTATTCAGGCGTTAGGTTTGGATTTTGATCCTGATGTTGAGTTAAAAAAACTAGAGGATATTAGAAAAACATCACCAGCACAAATAACGCAATCATCACCTTCTTATACTTCGCCTTTAGATGATTTTCGTAAACAGATTTTAAACTCTAATAATCAAATTTAAATTTATCAATACTTCATTTGTTAATGGTGAGGTAAGGTTATTTAACCTTAACTCCCCACCCAAACAGAAATTATACCTAAATTCCCTCCCTACACAAAAATCTATACATAGGAGTAAATAAAAATGACATTAGCCCAAGCGCCCATTACCCCAGAATTAAACTTTGAATGTGAAACAGGAAATTATCACACCTTCTGCCCCATAAGTTGTGTGGCATGGTTATATCAAAAAATTGAGGATAGTTTTTTCCTCGTCATCGGAACAAAAACTTGCGGTTATTTCCTACAAAATGCCATGGGAGTGATGATTTTTGCTGAACCTCGTTACGCTATGGCGGAGTTAGAAGAAGGGGATATTTCAGCGCAGCTTAATGATTATAATGAGTTGAGAAGACTTTGTGAACAAATTAAGCGCGATCGCAACCCATCTGTTATAGTGTGGATTGGTACTTGTACCACAGAAATCATCAAAATGGATTTAGAAGGTATCGCCCCCAAACTAGAAGCCGAAATCGGCATCCCCATCGTGGTTGCCCGTGCCAACGGCTTAGATTATGCCTTTACCCAAGGAGAAGACACCGTTTTAGCATCCATGGCGAATCGTTGTCCGAAAGAAGCAACAACTAACACCGAAGAAAAAGAAGAGCGCAACGGCATCCAAAAACTATTAAACTTTGGTAAGAAAAAAGAAGAAATTACCGCCACCGAAAGCGAATATAAACAACATCATCCTTTAGTATTATTTGGTTCATTACCTGATCCCGTTGTCACCAATTTAACCCTAGAATTGAAAAAACAAGGGGTAAAAATTGATGGATGGCTACCAGCCAAACGCTATACCGAATTACCTGTCATCGAAGAGGGTTATTATGTGGCAGGGGTTAATCCCTTCCTCAGTCGCACCGCCACCACCCTAATGCGTCGCCGTAAATGTAAACTAATTGGCGCACCCTTCCCCATTGGCCCCGATGGCACTAGGGCATGGATTGAGAAAATTTGTTCTGTGTTGGGAGTTGAAACCCATGGCTTAGAAGAAAGAGAAGCCCAAATTTGGGAAAACTTACAAGACTATGTGGATTTAGTGAAAGGTAAGTCAGTATTTTTCATGGGAGACAATTTATTAGAAGTATCCCTCGCCCGTTTCCTCACCCGATGCGGAATGAAAGTCCATGAAATCGGTATCCCCTACATGGATAAACGTTACCAAAAAGCGGAACTAGATTTCCTTGCCCAAACCTGCCAAGAAATGGGAGTTACCATGCCTACCATTGTGGAAAAACCTGATAACTATAATCAGCTACAACGCATCAAGGAGTTACAACCCGATTTAGTCATCACAGGAATGGCCCACGCTAATCCCTTGGAGGCACGGGGAATTAGTACAAAATGGTCGGTAGAATTTACTTTTGCTCAAATCCACGGTTTCACCAATGCCCGTGATGTATTAGAGTTGGTTACTCGTCCTTTACGTCGTAATAATAATCTTAAGGATTTGGGTTGGAATCAATTGGTTAAAAGTTAATCTGTAGGGCGATGCACCGTCCATTTTAAATTTTGTAAGTTTTATCTAAAAGTAGATAAAGATGGTACATCTCAAGAATGCAGTAACTGTGGTAATCATACTGGTAAAAAGCAAATAAGTGAAAGAATACATAATTGTCAGTATTGCGGTTATACAGCACCAAGAGACGTCGTAAGTGCAGAGGTAATTAAAAATAGAGGATTAATTGCGGTAGGGCATACCGTGAATAAAAATGCTTACGGAGACGTACTGACGGGGATTAGTCAAGGTAACTTGCTTAATCTAGTTAAGTGTCAATGATGTAAGAATCACCCATCACAATCTTTGATTTGATGGTGTGAGTGTCAATACTTACAACTATTATCCCGGATTGAGTTTAATTATTCGTCTGGGTTTGTTGTTGTGATGCTCCGCAATTTATACAATAGGGTAAGTGTTTATAGGTTAGGTTTTGGCAATTGTGACATTCTTGATATTGATAGTAACCGCAATGGGGACAATAGAGACTGTCGGGGGGTAATTTTTTGGCACAACGCAGACATTTTGATTTTTGAATTCTTTTGGTGGCTTGATTTTTGGTGTTAAAGATTACTTTTTGACTAAATTTTATGAGGGCGAAGGTAATTAGGGGAATAATAAAAATATATAGATATGCTAAGACAAAGAGTAAGCCTGTAAATAATACTGTTACTATTTCTGTCAAGATGGATAGGAGCGCCCCTACTTGTAAAAACTGAAAAATTTTGATGATTAGAGGGATATAGAAGATTATCAACAAATGCCATGTTATTAAGGCTAGTTGTCCGTTTCCATTATTATCGGCTTTGAGATGAAGCCACGTTGCGATCGCAATTAGGGGCGCTAAAAATAGAACTTGGAATATAATTTGAATACTGGGATACCAAAAGGAAGCTCTTTCAAAACTCGCCTCTAAATTATTAAAATTATCATCGGAGTTAAGTAGGGTAAAAAATTCTTCTACTGTCGGTAAAGCAAAGATTTCCCTTTTTAAAGTATCTATTTCATTTTTAAGATTACTTATTCTATTATTATTCTCCTCTAGGGTTTGTCTTGCTTCTCTGGCTTCTACCTGATTAATGGATAACTCACCAGGTTGCCCTGCAATTTCTTCTAAAAGGGTAGAGTCATATTGTTCTCTGATAGTTCGATTTTCTGCTTCTATGGTGCTAATAGTACCTTGTTTAGAATCTATTTCGTTAACTTTTGTTCTAAATTCACGGGTTTGGGTTGCATCAAAGGAAGAAGCGTAATCGTAGCAAATAGGGCTAACACTTCCTAAGTGTTTATTTTCTATATTTTGATAATTATCTCTTAAATTTAGATTAGGGTTGTAAGAATAATTATAATTATTGTTAGTTAATATTGTGTATTGTTTATCTTCATCGCTGTTATCTCGATAATTATTCCACTGAGAATAACAGGGATGACTATCTGAGGGGCTAATATACCAATTTCCAATGTCATTTAACCCTATAAAAACGTTACTAAGGATAAATATATCCATAATAATAATTAACACCAAACTAACTTTGTTGATTGGTTCTTCATCAATTTTTCTTGATTTGCGAAAAAATGTCCTAATAAATCTTTTTATTTTTTGCCACATATATTTAAATTTTGATTAATTTGATTATTGTATTTTAGAGTTAATAAAGGATTGTAAAATCTGTTTTAGTAGTTATTTTTATTACGGAAATGATAAGCGATAACCATGTTTGAATTTCCCAAGCACGGCTATGATTTTGAGTTATTTTTTCTTGAATTTTTAATGCTGAATATGAAAAGAATATATTTATCTTATGCAAGGTTAATGACAATGATGGAAATCATGTGACACTACTTGAATTGTCTGTTTCAAGAGATTGTATCTTTGCTGTTAACCCGTCGTATCATGAATTACAAGGCTAGGGGTATTTCGTTGAATTAGGGTTGCTTATTTTGTTTCTGAAACATCATCAAACTACAGCAGGTATATAATGCTATAACCATTATGAGGATTGCCTATTGCCGAACAAAAGTAAAAATCAGACCTTAATTCACAAAGCTATATTTTCTAAGGGATGAGAAATTGGGATGATTAGTTAAATTATTTGGGGGGTTGTGGAGGATAAATAGATAGTATTACTGTCTGAAAGTAATGGGGAAATAAGGCTTATTAGGGTGAGGAAGGAGACAAAGCCGATGGGTTTATTCATGGTTTTACTTTTTGTGACTGATATATCTATTATGGTAATTTGATTGTTAGAATTAAGGCGATTTGTAATTTTAGTTTGCGAAATTTAACAAAAGTGGTATATCGTCATTGGTTATTATCTGTTTTAGTCATGTTAGGGGTGACGTTAAATCCCCCTAGGGTAAAAGCTCAAGCTGTAGTTCCTTATACTCCAGAGATAAGTTCGGAAACTTTAGCACCCTATGGCTCTCAATTGTTACAGGATGCGGTGCAGTTGATTCGTTTTCAGGAGTATGGGTTGGCTTTATCGAGGGCAAGGTTAGCGGCTCGTTTGTTGCCGAATCAGTATGAGACTTGGTTTATTTTAGGAACTTTACATATTCAAGAAGGGGATAATCAGGCGGGGGTTGATGCTTTTGTGAGGGCGAAGGATTTAGCGCCTGATGAGCCTGAGGTGTTGTTTGCTTTGGGTAATGCTTATTTTCAGGTGGAGGATTATGAGTCGGCTATTCGTGAGATTCGGGCTGGTTTAGCTTTTAATAGTGAGAGTCCTCAGGCTTTTTTTGATTTGGGTAATTCTTATTTACAGTTAGGACAGTTTACCGATGCGATCGCCTCTTATCAACAATCATATGATTTAGATGAGGAATTTTGGCCGGCTATTAATAATATTGGTTTAGCTGAATATGAGCAGGGCAATAAGGAAAGGGCGATCGCCCTTTGGCGTGATACAGTGAATATAGATCAATCTCAAGCAGAACCGTTACTGGCGATCGCAGTGGGACTATATCATCAAGGAAGACAAACTGAGGCTATCCGTCTAGGTACTCAAGCCTTACAATTAGACGGTAAATACGGTAATCCAGAATTTTTAATCCTCAATCTGTGGGGGGAAAATCTAATGGCAGATACAGAAGTATTCTTTGCCAATCCCACCATGAAAAGAGTTTTAGAAGATAATTTAATACCCTTAGAAGATCAATAAGTTGAGGTTAATTAATAGTATTTTTTGATCACCCCATTTCCTTTGATTTACTATTAGCCCATTGTCCGTGAATGCTAACAAAGTAGGGGACAGAATAACTTAAAATACCACTCAACCAACGTTGGGGGGTCATTTTTCCTTGGGTTAAAGCCGTACCGTGATTAATCATGAATATAACAGTACCAACGAATAAAGCTACCTTGACACCCTTTTTAGCATATTTGGGAGTGACTAAATATTGTCCATAACTGGTTAAACTATTATTCATCACTGGAGAACAAGATTATATTTTTATAGTTGAACATATAATGACTAAACACAATTCTATGGTAATTAGAGTCCCTGCAACCACCGCAAACATGGGGCCTGGGTTTGATTGTTTGGGTATGGCACTGAGTCTTTACAATGAATTTGAATTTAAACTTAGTTCAGAAGCTACTACTTTCAAGGCTTTTGGCGTAGATGGCAAAATAATAAACCTTCCTAAAGATAATTTGTTATATCAATCTTTTGTCAAGGTTTACGAACATATCGGCGAGGAAATTCCCCAAGTCCAGATCACTGTAAAGGTGGGTGTACCTATGGCTAGAGGTTTGGGAAGTTCAGCCACTGCCATTGTGGGTGGTTTATTGGGGGCTAATTATTTCGCTAAAAATCCCTTATCCTCCCAAGAGTTGACGAACTTGGCGATCGCCCTTGAAGGACATCCTGATAACGTAATTCCTGCTTTTATGGGTAACTGTATCCTTTCGGTGGGCAGCGGTGATAATTGGCATTTTGTACCAATTCCCGTTAATCCAGATATTGCCTTTGTTTTGGCTATCCCCGATTTTGAACTATCCACCGAGGAAGCAAGGGGAGTATTACCGAAAAATTTAACTTACAGTGATTCGGTATTTAATATCGCCCATCTCGGTTTACTTTTAAGGGCATTACAAACAGGTAAAGCACAATGGTTAGCCGAAGCCCTCAAAGATAAATTACATCAACCCTACCGCCGTGCTTTAATCAAGGGTTACGATGAACTAGAACAGGCAGTATTGAGCCATAAAGGCTATGGTATGGTAATTAGTGGGGCAGGACCTACCCTCTTGGCTTTATGCCCTCAGAATGAGGCTGACAATGTGGCTCAGGCCATGGAAAAAACATGGCAGGGAATGGGGGTAAAAGCTAAAGTGCGATCGCTCTTAATTGATACCAAGGGAGCAGGGATAATTGACAATGAACAATGGACAGTTAACAATTAGAGATGGTTGGAATCCTATAAAGTGAACCTCAATTCGGAATAATAGTCGTCAATATAGTTAGGTTTTAGGTGACTGGTTGTAGGTTTAAAATACGACCAGCCTTTGTCAATCTATTTAAATAGATTTTTTATCAATTCTTTAACCTAACACCTGATACCTTCCCAGTCTCACAACTCTATTTTTCACGAAACCGATTTTATGACACCAAAAAATAATCCTCAATTACCACCTATCACAGACATAGAAGTTGATCACAGTTTGAGAGCAACCACCGAAGAATGGTTTGAATATCCCATAACAGTGCATCCCCATCACACCGACTATGCCGGGGTAGTATGGCACGGTAACTATATCCCCTGGTTAGAAGAAGCGAGGATAGAATATTTACGTCAAATAGGCATTGACTATGTCGATTTAGTTAATGCAGGTTGTGAATTACCTGTAGTGGAAATTAATCTTCGTTATCATCAACCCCTCAAAATGGGACAAAGTGCGATCGTAAAAACCCGTCTCAACCAAATCCAAAAAGTAAGAATGCACTGGGATTACGAAATCGTCTCCTTTACCTCCCAACAACTTTACCTCAGCGGTAGAGTTACCCTCGTGGGAATAGATACCCAAAAAGGAAAAATTCTAAGGCAACTGCCACCGATTTTACAAGAAGCCTTAATTAAGATGTCCTAGTTAAGAGGATAATAACTGTCAGTAGGGTTAGGTTTCAAGTTAAAGGTATTAAGGACATATAGGGACATAAGAGGATAATAGCTTATACTAAACCCGTAAATCAAAATATACCTTAGTTCAATTTATTGAACGATAAACTACTGTTAGCCTTGTAATTCATTGCAAGGCGAGAGATGATATATTTTCTAAATCGAATTTGGTATTAGGTGCTAGATCGTAATTTATTAACTATCAATTGTTAATTGTCCATTGTTTACACCTTTACAAGACTGTAAATTTTATCCCGAATTCAGGTTATCTTAGTTCAATTTATTGAACCAACTACCCTTAGCCCTGTAATTCATTACACACTGGGGCAACTGGGGTACAATCTATTTATAACAAATTATCCGAACGTGACATAACACCTTTAAAACGCTAAAAACGTAATCCCCAACTCAAGTTTTCTTAGGATTGAGTGTAACAATTCTTTACGTTTATTCAGTTACGTAGCCCTTGTCGATTATGCTATTGATTGAAGAAAAAATATTTTAAGATAAACAAAATACGGAGGTAAAATCCTTGACTCTTCCTCTTCTTAATTACACTCCCAGCTCTCAGAATTCTCGTGTAGAAGGATTCGAGGTAGGTGGAGACGAACAACCTAAAATCTATAATGCGGAAAACTTACTTTTCGCATCAGACATGGACAACTTAATTGAGACGGCCTATCGTCAAATTTTCTTCCATGCTTTCAAATCCGATCGTGAAATCGCCCTAGAATCCCAACTACGCAATCGTCAAATCACCGTCCGTGATTTCATTCGTGGTTTATTATTATCCGAAACTTTCAGAAATAGTTTTTACGAAAAAAATAGTAACTATCGTTTTGTAGAACATTGCGTACAAAAAGTTTTAGGTCGTGATGTTTACAACGAAAAAGAAAAAATTGCTTGGTCTATCGTTATCGCCACCAAAGGTTATAAAGGCTTCATCGATGAACTATTAAACTCCGATGAATACCTCGAAAACTTTGGTTATGACATAGTACCCTATCAACGTCGTCGTAACTTACCCTCCCGCGAACTCGGTGAAAGACCTTTCAATATCAAATCTCCTCGTTACAACGAGTATCACCGTAACCAACTTGGTTTCCCCCAAATTATTTGGCAAAATCAAGTACGTCGTTTTACTCCCCAAGAAAAACAAGTCAAAGCAGGAGATCCTTCTGGCTATCTAAACTTAGCTCGTAGCATCGGCTCTAAAGCCACCCCCGCACCCCGTGTGTCTGCTATGAATATTAGTTTAGACAGAGTTCCCTACCGTAAATCGTAGGGTAATCAGTCATAAATTAACTCTCTATAAAATAATTAGCAATGGGGTTTTTGCCCCGTTGCTTTTTTAGTACAAATCATACTTGAGTAAAGTACAAGGAATCCCGCCATTATCCACAGGAATACGCCGAGAAGTTCTCAAACCAACCTTTTTACTCAATTCCTTATTACCACAAAGAATATAAGCAGTCCACCCCTTAAATCTTTGCTTCAGAACATCTCCCAACAACTTATAAAAAGGAAATAATTGTTCTGTTTCCGATAACCTTTTACCATAAGGAGGGTTACAAATCAAAATACCATGATCCGCAGGTGCTTCCACATCAATCAACTTTTGATGATAAAACTTTACCTTATCCGCAAACCCACAAGCACGAGCATTACTTTGAGCTTGTAAAACGACATCTTCATCCGCATCACTACCGACAATGATAGGCATGGTATCTTTTTCTGCTTCTTCTGCTTTCCTAAAAACGTCATCCCATAAATCGGAATCATAATTATTCCAACGTTGAAAAGCAAACTCTCTACGATACAACCCCGGAGCGATATTTAAAGCCATTAAAGTTGCTTCAATGGCAAAAGTACCTGAACCACAGAGAGGATCAACCAAAGGCAAATCAGGTGTCCAATCAGTCATGTATAACAAAGCAGCTGCTAAGGTTTCTTTTAAGGGCGCTCTACCCATGGCAGGGCGATAACCTCGACGATGAAGACTTTCCCCCGAACTATCTAAACTTAAAGTACATTTATTTTCCCGAATATGGGCATTAATAATTACATCAGGGTTTTCTGTATCAATATCAGACCTAACCCCATATTTCTCCTGTTGTTGGTCAACGATCGCCCTTTTCACCTGTAAAGCTGTAAAATGACTATGATTAAGACGAGGACTTTTCCCTGTACAGTGAACCACAAAAGTTTGAGAAGGACTAAGAAAATCAGACCAATCAAATTTTTTTACACTTTGATATAACTGCTCAGAATCATAACTAGGAACAACCTTTAAAGTCCACAAAACCCGAAATATCGTTCTACACCATAAATTTACTCGATATAATAATTCTAAATCTCCCTGAAAATGTACCCCCGTAAAATCTGCTTTAACATTATCTCCTCCCAAACTGATAATCTCTTGGGAAGCAATATCTTCTAAACCTCTGCCCACAGTGGCAAAATATTGATAGGTCATTAATAATCAATTATTGTTTACTCTGTTTGCTAACTATCTTAATCTGCAAACCACACTTCAATCACCACATTAAATCATCTCAACGGGATGATTATGCCCTTTATCAATCCAATTCATTAAACTTTATAAATAAAAGTTTGGAAAATACTACGGTAGGAACTATCGTGATTAAATATCCAGTGTAATGGCTTTTTGTCGGGGGTAATTGCCTAGATAAAGCCGTCATGAATGAGGGATTTTTAGACCCAAAAATTTTGATAAAAAAGGATGCCTAGAAAAGCACCCTAAAAAAATATCAGAGATCTTAAACCTGATCAACTAACGATCCACAGATCCCATAATTACATCAATACTACCGAGGATTGCCATCACATCAGCAACCTTAACCCCTTTAAGTAGATGGGGAAGAATCTGTAAATTATTAAAATCAGGCGCTCTAATCTTCCAACGCCAGGGGAATACATCATTATTTCCCACAATAAAGATACCCAACTCACCCTTACCACTTTCTAAGCGAACATAATGCTCACCCTCAGGAATTTTAAAAGTAGGGGCTACCTTCTTGGCAATATATTGATATTGAAAATCATTCCACTCCGACTTTTTACCCTCAGCCATCCTTTTAGCTTCCAAATTTTCATAAGGGCCACCAGGTAAATTTTTGAGGGCTTGACGAATAATTTTCACAGATTCACGCATTTCCCGAATTCGGATCAAATATCGAGCAAAACAATCCCCAGCAGTTTCCCACTGCACATCCCAATCAAAATCATCATAACATTCATAATGATCAACCTTTCTCAGATCCCATTTTACCCCCGAACCCCGTAACATAGGGCCAGATAAACCCCAGTTAATAGCTTGTTCACGGGTAATAGTACCGATACCCTCAACCCTTCTGCGGAAGATAGGGTTATTAGTAATTAGCTTTTCATACTCATCCACCTTAGGTAAGAAATAATCGCAGAAATCTTCACACTTATCCACCCAACCATAAGGTAAATCAACAGCTACCCCACCGATACGGAAATAGTTGTTATTAATCAGACGCATTCCTGAAGCAGCTTCCCATAAATCATAGATCATTTCCCGCTCACGGAAAATATAGAAAAATGGAGTCTGAGCTCCCACATCAGCCAAAAATGGGCCAAGCCAAAGGAGGTGGTTGGCAATACGATTAAGCTCAAGCATAATTACTCGAATATATTGAGCTCTTTTGGGAACTTCAATATCCGCTAATTTTTCGGGAGCATTAACTGTAATCGCCTCATTAAACATCCCCGCAGCATAATCCCAACGGCTAACGTAAGGAACATACATCACATTAGTACGGTTTTCCGCAATCTTTTCCATGCCTCGGTGTAAATAACCAATGACAGGTTCACAATCGACCACATCTTCACCGTCTAGGGTAAGAATTAACCTCAAAACCCCGTGCATGGAGGGGTGGTGAGGTCCCATGTTTAATACCATGGGTTCTGTTCTAGTTTCAATTTTAGGCATATAGCAAATTTATATTTGGATAATATTTCAACCTGTGAAACAATTTTGTTTGGAAATTCGACAATGATTTGGTCTGTATCTCCGTTACTATTGACTGTTTTTATATTTTATAGGTTATTCGCCTTTTGTTCCCCGTGGGAATAGGTAAATACATCTTTACTTTTCTTAATAAATAACATACCATGTAAATCTAAGTTACAATCAGTTACTTAACTTTAATAAAATCCATAATAATAAACCTTTTATAACTATGACGACTCAATCAAAATCTAAAAACTCAAACATCGAATTATTACAAAGAGCTTACAATGCGGATCAGCAGGTAAAATATATTCATTTAGAGGCTGAAATAGATTTATTGTTACATCAAATTCAAGCTCAACAAAATAAAGTAAAATAGTTTCATAACCCAAAAGTCTATGATCATTGGGAGATTTGACGCTAAAAGAGTCAATGTTAAATTTCCCAATTTTTCTTAGCCATAAAATTTTTGTTTGAATTCTATAACAGGAGTAGTAAGTTAAATTGTTAACCCTTGGTGTAAATATTGATCATGTGGCGACCATTCGCCAAGCCAGACGTACCGTAGAACCAGATCCCATCGGCGCCGCAGTATTAGCCGAGTTGGCAGGGGCTGATGGCATCACAGCGCACCTTAGAGAAGATAGACGACACATTCAAGATAGAGATATTAAACTACTAAGGCAAACAGTGCGCACCCATTTAAATCTGGAAATGGCTCCCACGGAGGAAATGATTAATATTGCCCTGAGTGTAAAACCTGATTATGTTACCCTTGTACCCGAAAAAAGGGAAGAAGTCACCACGGAGGGGGGAATCGATATTGTTAATAATTTAAATCGTTTTACTGAGGTAGTGGGGAAGCTACAGGGCGCTGGTATTCCTGTGAGTTGGTTTATTGATGCTGATGAAGCTCAAATTGAGGCGGCAGCAAAAACAAAGGCTTTATTTATCGAATTACACACGGGTAAATATGCTGATGCGGAAAATAAGCACGTTGAAGCCCAAGAGTTGGAAGCTCTCAAAGTAGGCACGAAACAAGCGTTAGATTTAGGTTTAAGGGTTAACGCAGGTCATGGTTTAACCTATTGGAATGTTTTTCCTGTGGCTTGTATTGAGGGCATGGAGGAATTAAATATTGGTCATAGCATCATTAGCCGTGCCGTCTTGGTGGGCCTCGAAAGGGCGGTTAGGGAAATGAAGTTAGCTATGAGGGGAGAACTTTAATTCCTATCAAGTTTTATCATTACTTTAATTGTATGTAATACACTTGATTTTTGTGATAAACCTTATTAAAAATATACACTGCAATGCGATCGCCTTTAATTTAAATATATATTTACTGGACTAGTTTTCTAGATGCTTGGTGTGTAAAAAACTATAACAAAACTTTAGGCTAATTTTATTGATAAAAAAAGGTGGGTAAAAAACCCACCCTAAAACTAAACTTTTCGACACAAGATGAAAAAATGATTCAACTAACTACCTGCCTTAGCAAGTAAAGGAGTTGTATTTTCTTCAGCTTTAATAGTTACCTTACCTTCTTCATTCACATCTACTAAGGCGGCATCTCCTTCCTTGAGACGTTTAGAGAGGATTTCTTCTGCCAAGACGTCTTCTAACAGACGCATGATAGCACGACGTAAAGGACGAGCCCCATAGGCTGGATTATATCCTTCTTCGATTAAACGTTCCTTGAATTTGTCGGTTACTTGTAAAGTAATTTCCTGCTCAGTGAGACGGGCAAATACTTCTTTGAGTAGAAGTTCGGAGATTTCCTTGACTTCTTCTTTGTTGAGTTGACGGAATACAATGATTTCATCAAGACGGTTAAGAAATTCAGGGCGGAAGTAATTTTTCAACTCCTCATTAACGAGAGAGCGAATGCGGTTATATTGAGACTCGGTTTGATCGTCTTCAAGCTCAAAGCCTAATCCGCCGCCACCTTTTTCGATGACTTTTGAACCAATGTTGGAAGTCATGATTAAGAGGGTATTTTTGAAGTCAACGGTGCGCCCCTTAGCATCAGTTAAGCGTCCATCTTCGAGGATTTGTAGAAGAAGGTTGAATACGTCTGGATGTGCTTTTTCTATTTCGTCGAATAATACAACGGTATAGGGACGACGACGCACGGCTTCGGTAAGTTGTCCCCCTTCGCTATAACCAACATATCCTGGAGGAGAGCCGATCAATTTAGATACTGTATGACGTTCCATGTATTCAGACATATCTAAACGAATCATGGAATCTTCAGAACCGAAGAAATAGGTAGCCAAAGCCTTGGTAAGTTCTGTTTTACCAACCCCTGTAGGACCAGAGAAAATAAAGGAAGCAATGGGGCGATTAGGATTTTTCAAGCCCACTCTAGCACGACGAATAGCACGGGAGATGGCTTTTACAGCGTCTTCTTGACCGATAATTCTTTGGTGAAGAGTATCTTCCATGTGAAGTAGTTTTTCAGATTCGGATTCGGTGAGTTTTTGTACGGGTACACCGGTCCAAGATGCCACAATTTGGGCAATTTCTTCTTCGCCGACAACGGGACTATCGCTGACATCGGGATTTTTCTTTTTCTGATCCGCTAAACCACGGATTTCGGATTTTATTTCCATTTCCCGATCGCGCAGTTCCCCTGCTTTATCAAAGTCTTGAGATCTAACCGCTTCGTCTTTTTCTTTTAAAACTTCCCGTAGCTCTTGATCTAGCTCTTTGGCTTCGGCGGGTAGTTGGGAGTTGAGTAAACGAACCCTTGATCCTGCTTCATCAATGAGGTCAATGGCTTTATCGGGTAAGTAGCGATCGCTGATATAACGATCAGATAGTTTAGCGGCGGCCTCAAGGGCTTCATCACCAATTTTTAGTTTATGGTGTTGTTCATAACGCTCCCGTAAACCAAAGAGAATTTCAATGGTTTCTTCAACGGTAGGTTCTCCCACCATCACAGGTTGGAAACGACGGGCAAGGGCTGCATCTCTCTCAATGTGTTTGCGGTATTCATCGAGGGTAGTAGCACCAATACACTGTAATTCTCCACGGGCAAGGGCTGGTTTGAGGATGTTAGCGGCATCGATCGCCCCTTCGGCTGCCCCCGCACCGATTAAAGTATGGACTTCATCAATAACTAGAATCACATTTCCAGCTTGACGAATTTCCTCCATAATTTTTTTGAGTCGTTCTTCAAATTCCCCACGATATTTAGTACCAGCCACCAATAAACCCACATCGAGGGTGACAACCCTTTTATCTTCCAATAAATCAGGAACATCCTTATTACCAATTCTTTGGGCAAGGCCCTCGGCGATCGCCGTTTTACCTACCCCCGGTTCACCGATTAATACAGGATTATTTTTGGTGCGACGACCGAGAATTTGAATAACTCTTTCAATTTCCTTTTGTCTGCCCACCACAGGATCTAACTTTCCTTCGGCGGCAAGATTAGTTAAATTAGAGCCAAACTCATCAAGAGTTGGAGTTTTATTGGAACGATTGCCCCCACCAGCCCCCACAGGAGCCGATTCTGTTTCTCCTAACATTCTGATAACTTGGGTTCTTACTTTACCTAAATCAACCCCAAGATTTTCTAAAACCCTAGCGGCTACTCCTTCCCCTTCTCTAATTAACCCTAAAAGTAAATGCTCTGTGCCAATGTAGTTATGACCTAACTGACGAGCTTCTTCTAAAGATAATTCTAAGACTCTTTTTGCTCGGGGAGTAAAAGGAATTTCCACCGCTACAAATCCTGAGCCACGACCAATAATTTTTTCTACCTCAATACGGGCATCCTTAAGATTAACACCCATGGGCTTGAGGACTTTGGCGGCGACACCGGTGCCTTCTCCGATTAAACCAAGCAAAATTTGCTCAGTACCAACGAAGTTATGACCCAAGCGACGAGCTTCTTCTTGAGCCAACATGATCACCTTGATCGCCTTTTCTGTGAAGCGTTCAAACATAATATACCTTAATTCACCTTATGCCTTGTTTATTGTTGATTTTAGCATAGGAATATGGTCAGTCTGTGCCAACTGACACAGTATCTGGTTCGGAAATCAGTATCTTATGTTAGTATTTTTTTTCTTTGCCCTCAAGAAATCCTTAATATATATACTGTCTAGGCTTTCTTTGTTTACTTTCTCCTAGGTAAAGAAAAGATTAATTTTTTTTGTTAACTAATGAAAACAGACATTATCCCTAGAAAAAATCTCCCTTAAAAAAGAGAGATTGAGCTTAAAGAAATAATGTTATGAATGGCTTATATATTATGCCTTTGTGGGCTGTGTTGTCGGTGCTAATTTAATATTTTTGGCTAAACCGAAGAAGGATAGAATTTTGATGGTAAACCAAGTCAAATCTACTTCCCACCACTGTAAACCATGACGGGCAGAATACTGATAAGCATGGTGATTGTTATGCCAACCTTCACCGAAAGTTAATACGGCAACCCACCAACAATTACGGGAGTGATCTTTAGAATCGTGGCTTACATAGCCAAACTTATGGGTGGCGCTGTTTACAAACCAAGTTACATGGAATACTACAACTAAGCGTAAAAAGATTCCCCAAACCACAAAAGACCAACCGCCCCACCAGAATAATAATAATCCTAGGGCTACTTGGACGGGGATAAAGTATTTATCACACCATTGATAGAAAGGATCATTTTGAATGTCTTTGGTGTATTTAGGGACAAGTTTATTGGCAGGATTTTTGATAAACATCCAACCCATATGACTCCACCAAAATCCCTTATTAGAATCATGGGGATCACCATCATGGTCAGAAAATTTGTGGTGAACACGATGTAAACCTACCCATTGGATAGGTCCACCCTGACAGGCTAGACAACCACATAAAACTAATAAATATTCTAGCCATTTAGGGGTTTCAAAGCTACGGTGAGAAACCAAGCGATGAAATCCTAGGGTAATACCAATACAAGCAGTTAGCCAATAAAGGACGAAGAAAATGCCCACTGCGCCCCAGCTAAAGTTACTGGGTAAAAAGGCAAAAAGAGCCACTAAATGAATAGTAGCCATGTATATGATTATGTTCCACGCTAGTGGTGATTTTTCTGAAGTTGAAACTGTCATTTTTATGCTAAAACTCGACTATTCTTTACTAAATTTATTTTCATATCTTGTCAAACGAAAAAGTTTTTAAAATTTTAATCCTAAACTTTGGTTAAAACTCAGAAGACAAGTACAAAACAGGTATTGGTATTGGTATATAATTACCAATTTTCACCAGTTTGTTATTTTGACATGGATGTCAGTGTTAATAAATTATATATCATCCACTAATAGTATCAAATTATAATTTACAATGGCATATTAGTATTATCCTTTTATTTCTTTCAAGCGAGTTATGGTTGACACAAGTTATCGATTACTCGTTTAAAAATTTATTTAATATCTTTTCAAAATGAACCAATTTTTTCAGGCTTCTTCTCCAAGACAAATCAAGGAAATATTAGACTTTTGTAATGTTAATTCTATAGAAATCATAGAATGGAAGCAAAATTCAAGATGGCAAAATAAAATCAAAATGGCTGGGTTGGCAGATTGTATTCCTCGTTACTTAGTTTTTCCAAATACCACCGTCATGCTATCACAATTAGTTAATTTTGCCTATAGAAATCATTGCCGTGTTATCCCTACTGGTGAGGGTACGAAGTTATCTTGGGGAGGGTTAAGCCAACCTGCTGATTTATTGATTAGTATGGTTAACTTTAATGGGGTGGTGGAATATGGGGAGAAGGATTTGGTTATTACGGTACAAGGGGGGATGAAAATTAAAGATTTAAATCATTTTTTGGCTTCTAGGGGTCAGTTTGTACCCATTGATCCTTTTTTTGAGGATGATGCCACGGTAGGAGGGGTGGTGGCGACGGGAAATAGTCTTTGTTGGCGTCAGCGTTATGGAGGGGTTAGGGATTTAATTTTGGGTTTATCCTTTGTTCGTGCTGATGGTGAGGCTGTAAAGGCTGGGGGTAAGGTGGTTAAGAATGTGGCGGGATATGATTTAATGAAGTTGTTTACGGGTTCTTATGGTAGTTTAGGGATTATTACGGAAGTTACTTTCCGTGTTTATCCTTTGATGGCTTCTTCTAGTTCTGTGTTTATCACTGGAGAAAAGAAGGTTTTAGGGGTTCTGCGAAATATGATTACTCAGTCTAGTTTAACTCCTACTATGGCTGATTTTGTGGCTCATTATTCTGCCATTGGGGCTTTGGGTAGTGGGGCTGATTTTGGTTTAGGGATACGTTTTGAAGGTATTAAGCCTAGTGTAGAGCAACAGGTTAAACAGGTGGAAAGTTGGGCTGAGGATTTGGGTTTATCTTCTTTGGTTTTTGGGGATGCCCTGGAGAGAAATTTTTGGAAAGATATTAAGGTGATGGATTATCCTACGATTTGTAAGGTGGGGCTTATGGGCAATCGTATAATTAATTTATTTAGTCGCTTTGGTTATGAGGGTTTTATTAATATTAGTAGTGGAGTTGGTTTTGTTTTTCTTGGGGAAGATATTCGGGCTCATCAAGTTTTGGCTCTCCGTAGGTTTTGTGAGGATAATGGTGGTTATTTGTCTATGGTGCGATCGCCCTTAGCGTTACAAAAACAAGTAGAACCTTGGGGTTATGTAGGCAATGGTTTAGAAATGATGAAGAAAATTAAGGAAAAGTTTGATCCCCAAGGGGTATTTTATAACCGTCTTTTTTAGCTATTGAGATGAACTACTACTTGGCGCAAGTGCGATCGTTCCCGATGTTCCCAAACATAAATCCCCTGCCATGTACCTAATAAAAGATGACCATTATTAACAGGAATAGTGATAGACGTATGAGTTAAAACAGAGCGGATATGAGAAGGCATATCATCCAACCCCTCAGCACTATGATAATAGTCCGTAGGACTTTCAGGAACAAGTTTACTAAAGAAATTACTTAAATCCGTCAGCACATCAGGATCAGCATTTTCTTGAATAATCAAACTAGCACTGGTATGCCGAATAAAAACCGTACATAATCCCATATCCATACCCCATTGGGCAACCACATCATTAACATCACGGGTAATATTATGTAAACACTTACCACTGGTTTTAATTTTAAGAATATTTTGATGACAAACCATAGAAACCATTTAAAAATTAGACCAAAAAAAAGAGGGTGCTATTAAATAACACCCCCTATATAACTATGTTTTAAACTAGACTAACGATATTAGTCAAGGTCTGGCATGAATAAGCTAGGCTCATTCTCACGATCAATACCCTTCTCAAAACCACCAGCAGCAGCACGGGCGCGGCCTGCATGCCATAGGTGACCAATTAAGAAGAAGAAACCTAATACAAAGTGAGAAGTAGCTAACCATGCACGGGGAGATACATAGTTGAAAGAGTTAACGTCAGTGATTACACCACCCACAGAGTTCAAAGAACCTAAAGGAGCGTGAGTCATGTATTCAGCGGCACGACGTACCTGCCAAGGTTGAATATCATTTCTGATTTTATCTAAATCTAAACCGTTAGGACCACGGAGAGGCTCTAACCAAGGACCACGGAAGTCCCAGAAACGCATGGTTTCACCACCGAAGATGATTTCACCAGTAGGAGAACGCATTAAGTATTTACCAAGACCAGTAGGACCTTGAGCAGAACCTACGTTAGCTCCTAAACGTTGGTCACGAATTAGATAGGTTAATGCTTGAGCCTGAGATGCTTCCGCACCAGTAGGACCATAGAATTCACTGGGATAAGCAGTGTTGTTATACCATACCATTACAGAGGCGATGAATCCCATGAAAGATAAAGCACCTAAGCTGTAAGAAAGATATGCTTCACCAGACCATACAAGGGCGCGACGAGCCCAACCAAAAGGCTTGGTTAAGATGTGCCAGATACCACCTGCAATACAGATGAAACCTACCCAAATATGACCACCGATGATGTCTTCCATATTATTAACACTCATGATCCAGCCTTCGCCACCGAAAGGAGCTTTAACCAAGTAACCAAAAATGGTTGCAGGGTTTAAGGTTGGGTTTGTAATAATACGGACATCCCCACCACCAGGGGCCCATGTATCGTACACACCGCCAAAGAACATGGCTTTGAATACAAGTAAGAATGCACCTAAACCTAAAAGGATTAAGTGATAACCAATGATGTTGGTCATTTGGTTTTTATCTTTCCAATCGTAACCGAAGAAACTGGAATATTCTTCTAAGGTTTCAGGACCACGTAAGGCGTGGTAAAGTCCACCTAAGCCTAATACGGCAGAGGAGATGATGTGTAATACACCAGCTACGAAGAAAGGAAATGTGTCGGTGATTTCACCACCAGGACCTACACCCCAACCTAAAGTCGCAATGTGAGGAAGAAGGATTAAACCTTGCTCGTACATTGGTTTTTCAGGAATGAAGTGTGCGGTTTCAAATAAAGTCATAGCACCGGCCCAAAAGACGATTAGACCAGCATGGGCAACGTGAGCGCCTAACAATTTCCCAGATAGGTTGATAAGTCTAGCATTACCAGACCACCAAGCGAATCCAGTAGATTGTAGGTCACGACCGCCTATGGAATTATTAGAGAGCGTTACCACGGGGAAGTACCTCCTCAGGAAATTCAAATTTTTGATGGGGTTGATCTTGGGGCGCCATCCATGCGCGCAACCCTTCGTTTAATAGGATGTTTTTGGTATAAAATGTTTCAAATTCTGGATCTTCTGCGGCTCTTAACTCTTGAGAGACGAAGTCATAGGCACGAAGGTTAAATGCTAAGCCGACGATACCAATAGAACTCATCCACAAGCCAGTTACAGGCACAAACAACATGAAGAAGTGTAACCAACGTTTGTTGGAGAAAGCAATACCGAAGATTTGAGACCAGAAACGGTTAGCAGTAACCATGGAGTAGGTTTCTTCTGCCTGGGTAGGCTCAAACGCACGGAAGGTGTTGGCTTGTTCACCATCTTGGAATAGGGTATTTTCTACGGTTGCACCGTGAATGGCACAAAGTAGCGCACCACCAAGAATACCTGCTACACCCATCATGTGGAAGGGGTTAAGAGTCCAGTTGTGGAATCCTTGTAGGAACAAGATAAAGCGGAAGATTCCTGCTACTCCGAAGGAGGGAGCAAAGAACCAGCTAGATTGTCCTAGAGGATACATTAAGAAGACACTGACAAATACGGCGATAGGGCCAGAAAATGCGATGGCATTGTAAGGACGAATACCGACCAGACGAGCAATCTCAAATTGACGTAGCATGAAGCCGATTAAACCGAAAGCTCCGTGTAATGCTACGAAAGACCATAAACCACCGATTTGACACCAGCGAGTAAAATCGCCCTGAGCTTCGGGACCCCATAGGAATAGGATGGAATGACCAAAAGCATCAGCAGGACTAGATACTGCTACGGTTAAGAAGTTCGCACCTTCGAGGTAGGAACTAGCTAAACCATGAGTGTACCAAGAAGTTACAAAGGTAGTACCTGTTAACCAACCACCCAAAGCCATATAAGCACAAGGGAAAAGAAGGATTCCAGACCAACCCACAAAAACGAATCTGTCTCTTTTGAGCCAGTCGTCGAGGGCTTCAAACCACCCTCTTTGCGCTGGAGCGCGTCCGACTGCAATAGTCATAATGTTTCTTTTCTTAACTTTTTGAGTTTTACTATGATGTTTTCTCTGTTTTATGAGAGAAAACTGAAATTGATACTGAGTAATATTCCCAGTACGTCATTAACTTTTCTTAATATAGCATGAGTCAAGGATATATCTTAATGGTTTTCCAAAATAAATCCTTTTTTTATGACTTGCTATTTACCATTGTTAACAAAAATTTTACAAATTGTCACACTTTTCTCAGAAAAAGAGTTACATTTAGTGGTTGTTATGTAATCTCTGACTAAAAGCATGGATAAGGCTTTTTATTTTAAGATTTTGAGCCGTTCCAACCGCTGTTGGGTTCGCCATCACAATAGCTCCACAAACCTTCAAACTCGGATCTATTAGCGTTCATTTTATAGGAAATTCGCCCCCAATGAAAAGAACCATCCATAGCTCGAGAGCATCTTTGAGCTGAACCGTTTTCAATCCAATAGCCATTGAGGGTATTGCCTGTAACCTGTCCTCTGATTCTCCCGTTATCCTGACTATAACTCCCTTGAACCATATTTCCTGATTGGGATAAATTCATTGTCCCTTCGGAGGTATTCCAGCGGCCTTGCCATACGGAATTAAATGCAGAGTCAAAGGCGCTGTGATTTGTATTGTCTTCACTAAAACGAATGATTTTTACTTCTCCTCTTGTTAAGGGGAGGGTATATTGTCTGCCGTCTTGTGTCTCTACAATCATTTCAGCTTTCGCAATTCCTGAAAAGGAAATACTTGAAATGGTTAGGGTTGTAAAAAGAGATGTTAACCTGATTAGGCTTTTCATTTTGTACAGTTGTTTGTAATATTTTTTTTGATTACACATAATCATATAACGGTTTTATTATTGATAGATATTTAATATGTAAAGTTGTATATTTAAAATAATATTGTTTTATTTTATGATAATTTTTAAACACTAATAATAGCTAGAGCATAATTAATTATTGTTATTTCATATTTACATAATTAATGATTTTCAATAGTTTGTTTTTCTTGAATTGAATGATTTAAACATTGACCATAGGCGCTAAATCCTGCGTTGCGTAAAGCGTTGATTGTGTTTTCTGCATTTTGTACCCAGTAGTTGTGTCCGAGGCGAATAAAAATCTTTTCTTGTAGTTCGTTGATAACTGCAAAAACTGGTATTTTAGCTTTATTTTTTTCTCCTGATTGTTCTTGTAAAATACTCTTTAATTTTCCTTGCAATTTTGGATTATCAGCTTGATGATAGTTGAGATTAATTAATACCATTTTGACTTGATCAATTACTTCTATATAATCAATAATAATTTGGGATTTATCATCTCTTTTATTTTTATCTGCTTTACCCCAAATAATCACGGGGACATCTTCCCTAAGTTGGCTTTTAACTTCATCATAGGTACTGGCAAAAACGATCGCATCTACTTGTCCAGAAATATCTTCAGCGGTTAAAAATGCCATGGTATTGCCGTTTTTATCAATGTGAGGCTTAATACTGGTAAGCATGGCTACTACACAGATTTTTTTTCTTGCTTTTTGTTCGGGTAAATCAGCGATATTGATAGGAGCGAGGATTTTAGCTGAATCTATAAAGGGTTTTAAAGGATGTTCAGAAACATAAAATCCTAAGTATTCTTTTTCAAATTTTAGTTTTTCTTGAGCAGAAAAATCTTCTATTTTAGGCAGTTGAGGAGCATTGGCATAAACTATTTCATTAGTATCATTTTTGTCATTAGAAGCCAATAAATCAAGCATATTTAGCTGTCCGCTTTCCTTTTCTTGATGTCTTTTTTGTGACCAACTAATTAATAATTCTAAACCTTCTAAAAGTTGTTTTCTATTACTATGAACGGTATCAAATGCCCCTGCATAAACTAAGGTTTCTAAGGCTCTTTTGTTGACGGTTTTTAAATTTATGCGACCCATAAAATCGCTGATGTCTTCAAAATTGCCCCCTGCTTCTTGCCTTGCATGAAGAATATTATCGATCGCACTTTCGCCCAAGTTTTTAATGGCAGATAAGCCAAAAATAATCGTATTATTATCGGGGGTAAAATCTTTTTGGGAATTATTAATATCAGGGGATTTAACCTCTATGCCCATTTTAAGACAATTTTCCCTGTATTTTTCTACTTTTTCCTGACTATCACTACTAGCGCTCATCAGGGCCGACATATATTCTACGGGATAATTTGCCTTTAAATATGCTGTTTGATAAGTAACATAGGCGTAGGCGGTAGAGTGAGATTTGTTAAAGCAATTAGAAGCTACTAAACCATTTGCTAATAAAAAATTATGGTCTTTTTCTACTCCTATATCATATACTTTTTGGATGCCGTGCGATCGCCTTTTAATTATTTTTACCATAGCTAATCATCGATAATTGATTTTATTTGTCTTGCTATTTTCCAACTCCTTGTCACTCGCCTACAGCCCTAATATTTATTGACTACTCAAAGCATTAACAATAGTTTCCGTATTAGCTCTCATCATACCAATATAAGTACCTGACTCACTACCTTCAACCCCCAATGAATCAGCGTATAATTCATTCGGTGCAACCTCTACCCCAGCTTCTTGGGCAACGGTTTCGATTAAAGTAGGATTGATAGTGGTTTCAGCAAAAATCGACTTTACCCCCTTAGAATTAATAGTTTCTACTAAATCCCTGACGGTTTGGGCGCTTGGTTGCTCTTCTGTGCTAATACCGATTAAAGTACCGGGTATTTCTAAACCATAGGCAAACCCATAATATTGGAAGGCATCATGGGTAGTAACTAACTGCCTTTGGGAAGGGGGAATAGTGTCAATTTGTTCTTGTATCCAAATATGTAATTCTTCTAAATCTTCGACTAAGTTTTCAGCATTTTGCCTGAAGGTTTCTTCCTCTTGGGGCAATATTTCTATTAGTTGTTCTTCAATACCCCTAACCATGATAATAACATTTTCTACGTTACCCCATACATGGGGATCGGGGACATTTTCTTCTCCCTCGGTATCTAGGGGTGTTACTAATTCGGCTACGGCTAGTTTTTGAGCGTTTACCCCTGATGAGTCAATGAGTCTAATTAAATTGGGTTCGAGGTTATAACCGTTATAAAAAATTAGGTCAGCATTTTCGAGGGTGATGTTATCCTGTGGTACAGGTTCGTACAAGTGTGGATCAGCTCCTCTGGCTAATATTCCTGTGTGGTTAATGGCTTCTCCGCCTATTTCTTCGGTAAGGTTGGCGATGATGGTAGTTGTACTTACTACGTTTAGTTTCTCGTCGGTGTTGTTGATTACTTGGTTGTTACCACAAGCTGTGATGGTGAAAAGGGTTACTACGATTAATTTAATTTTGGCTATTTTTTTGAACATTGATTTTCATAATCTTGTCATAATTGCTAGATAAGAGTTTATCATAATCTTTTCATAATTGGACAATGAAGCATAAAAAAAAGAGGCTATAACCTCTACAAGTGTTTAAACATAAGATTTGATTATATGATTGGGCGTAGCCCAGCACTTCATGATCGCACATATTCTCTGAATGTGGACTTGATATGATTTGTCATTTTGGCCTTGCTGATTTTGAGGATGAAACATTATGAATTACAGTAAATGTATAGTATGAAAACTATTATTACTATTGCCCAACCAAACTAAAAATCATACCTTCATTCACCAACGCCGTCATTTTCAAATTTGACCTATACTGTTTAAAGGATAAAAGCGAAAAATTGCTTTGCCAATGATATATTCTTGCGGTAAAAAGCCCCAAAGGTGAGAATCGTTGCTATTATTGCGGTTATCCCCCATCACAAATAAATCTCCTTCTGGTACGATGGTTGGCGCTAGGGTGTAATTAGGAGTTTCTAGGATGTAGTCTTCTTTTTGGGCAATATCGTTAACATATACTTGTCCATCTTTTACTTCCACCATGTCTCCACCCATGGCGATAATACGTTTAATAAAGGCTTGACTGGTTTCGTAACCGAGAATTTGCAGCTGAGGAGGAGGAGTAAAAACAACGATGTCTTGACGGTGGGGAGAAGAAAATTTGTAAGATACTTTTTCTACTACGATGCGATCGCCCGTCTCCAAAGTTGGTATCATGGATTCTGATGGGATATAACGGGGTTCAGCAATAAAAATTCTAATGGCGATCGCCATTATTAAACCAACCAAAATAATTAGAGAATTTTCCTTAATTTGTTGTTTTTTGATAGAAGATGTTTCGGGGGAAGATTTAGTCATAAAAAGATGATATGTAAACAGTTATTAAGATTGATGAAAAAGAAACTAAAAAAAGTCCAACAAATAGCCAAACCTAGTAAAGTATTAAAAATCAGAGATATATGATTAGTGATAAATAAAAAATGAGCTAATAGTTTATTATTAATAAAGTTTTGACAAAAAACAAACACTCCAACGCCAATAAATGAATTATTCCTGATTAAAAGTTCACTTTGAGGGATTAATCAAGGAAAATAATGAACCAGTGCGAAGAAATTCAGCCAAAATTGGTAAAAGTGTTTGATAATATGAGCAAAAGTCAGTAAATTTAATAATTGGGTTATTCTGACTGTAACATTTTTCATTTAAATAAAAATCAGGGAGAATTATTATTATGGAATCTCAATTTAAGGATACAGAATCAAAAACTTCAGAAACCATGGACAAAGTAGATAACGAAATGGGCGGTATTATTAGCGCAAGTCAACCCGCCTCAGGGGGAGAGCAACCTTGGCAAGAATGGGTTGATGTGGCGGTGGACTTTTTGTCTGGAGTGCCAGAGCAATTGGGTAACTTTTTTGGAGAATATAAACAACCCCTTACTACCCTTGGGTTAATTGTCACGGCGGCGGTTACGGTTTATATTACTCTTTCGGTATTAGATGCCATTGGTAATATTCCCCTATTATCCTCCATTCTCGAATTGGTAGGATTGGGTTACAGTGCATGGTTTACCACCCGCTATTTACTTAAGGCTTCTACCCGTGAAGAATTATTTGCGGAGTTTAATGGTTTGAAAAAACAAATCTTGGGTGGCAAATAGATTTCGAGATAGGGTTAGAGCGATTATAATAATTAAATGTTAATTATAGTTTGCCTAACCCTTTTTTGATGGCAAATTTTGGGTTAATAACACCAAAATCCAAGACCGATTATGGTTTACTTCCAAATTCACTCCGATAGTGATATTTCCCCCTCACAACAATTATTTGATCAGATTCAATTTGCGATCGCCTCCAGGCAATATCCTCCGGGGCATAAACTCCCTAGCACCCGTCAACTAGCCCAAATTACAGGATTACACCGCAACACCATCAGTAAAGTTTATCAAAAACTAGAAAAAGTCGGTTTAGTAGAATCCCTCACAGGCTCAGGAATTTACGTCAAAGCCCAAGGAAATGAAGGAATTCCCCCCCTAAAACATTTAACCGCCCCCCAAAACTCAGAAATTGAACAAATTATCAGTCAAAATATAGATCAATTATTACTTTCAGGCTCAAACCTCGAACAAATCAAAGAATTATTTTTAGCAGAAATCGACTGGAGACTTAGTTGTAACGCCCTTGTATTCGTGACAGTGCCATCCACAGACATGGGAGCGGGAAAATTAATCGTATTAGAATTAGAAAAAGCCCTGATGATGCCCATTCAACTAATTCCCCTCGAAGAATTACACAAAATAATTAAGCAACAAAACTCAGCCACCATCGTTACTAGCCGTTATTTTGTGACTCAAGTATTAGAAATCATAACCTTGCCATCTATCCGAGTCATTCCCGTAGATATATCTGACTATGCCAAAGAATTACAAATAATCAAACAATTACCCGCCGATTCTTGTTTAGGAATTGTCAGTTTAAGTAGCGGTATTTTAAGGGTAGCAGAAATGATGGTACAAAGTTTACGGGGCAACGAAGTTATGACAATCATAGCCCAACCCAATGATTATCGTCGGCTTCAAAATTTAGTTAGTCGGGCGCATACTATTATTTGCGACAATCATAGTTATTCTCGGGTAAAAAAAATGATTTTAGCCACCCAAGAAGATTTAATACGCCCACCCAAATTAATTTGTAGTGATAATTATATTGGTGATAAATCGATTCAATTATTAAAACAAGAATTAGGATTAGGATAATGGGTTATTACCATCGACTAGCGATGGGCATTTTCCAACCCGTGCCAAAAGCCCTATCAGTTATTTTTAAGACAGGGGGGGCTTGTTTCCTTTTAAACTCTGCTCTCACGACTAATTTTAAGACTTTTTTAACGGTGTCGTAGTCGTAACCTGAGTTAATAATATCTTTCTCCGACTGATGAAAATTAAGATAACGTTCGAGAATCTCATCAAGAATGGGATATGGAGGTAAAGAATCTTCGTCTTTTTGTTCTGGTTTTAATTCTGCGCTCGGGGGTTTAATGATAATATTATTGGGGATAATCTCTTGCTCATGGTTTAACCAACGACAAAGGCCGAAAACTTTGGTTTTTGGAATGTCAGCAATGACGGCTAATCCTCCATTCATGTCGCCGTATAGGGTGCAATATCCTACAGCCATTTCTGATTTGTTGCCCGTTGAAAGGAGAAGATAGCCATATTTATTGGCTAATGCCATAAGAATCGTGCCTCGGATACGAGATTGTAAGTTTTCTTGGGCAATGCCAAAGGTGTTATCGTTAAATACAGGTTGAAGGGAGGTGTTAAAGTTATCCATCATCGGTTTGATGGGTATTTTTTCGGTTTTGATTTCTAGGTTTTTGGCTAGATGTTGTGCATCGATGATAGAATACTCTGAGCTATAGGGAGAAGGCATTAACACTCCTAAGACGTTTTCTTTGCCGAGGGCATCCACGGCTATTTTGGCAACTAGGGCGGAATCGATACCACCGCTTAAACCTAATACTGCTTTATTAAAGCCACATTTATGGGCGTAGTCTTTGACTCCAAGGATAAGGGCTTGATAGATTTCTTCTTCTTCTGTGGCAATGGTGGCGATGTTGCCTGGTAATATATCTTTGGTTTGTGATGAGTATTCTAGGTAGATTAAGTCTGTTTGGTAGCCTTTTCCTCTTACTACTATTTGGGATTGTTTATTGACGGCAAAACTATTTCCATCAAAAATAAGGTCATCATTTCCCCCTACTTGATTTGCATAAATAATGGGTATTTTATGTCTATTAACTAAGTATTTTAACATGGTTTCTCTTAGTTGTTGTTTCCTAAGTACGTAGGGTGATGCTGAAAGGTTTAAGATTAATTCTACTCCTTTTTCTTGAATGGATTTTATGGGGTTTATTTTATAATTTTTTTTCCCCCAAAATAGTTCGTCATTCCACAAGTCTTCGCAGATAGTTACTCCTATTTTGATGTTATTTATTTCAAAGTAATTGCTATTTTTACCGATGGCGAAATAACGTTTTTCTTCAAAGACATCATAATTGGGAAGCAGTTGTTTATGGAAGATTTGTTTTATTTCTCCTTTTTGGATTAGGGCGATACTGTTGTAAAGGGGTTTTTCTCCTTTTTCCATGGCTTGGGGGTTTTCTGTGGCTAAACCAATGAGAAGACTAATATTTTTTGGTACTTTAAGGGCGATCGCCTTTAATTCTTCTGCCATCATGGTAATGAAATCATGGCGAAATAGTAAATCTTTGGGGGGATAACCACATAGGGATAATTCTGGGGTTAATAATAATTCGACGTTGTCTTGGGAGGCTTGATGGGCAACTTCAATAATTTTTTGGGCATTATTTTTAATATCCCCAATAATGGGGTTTAACTGGGCGATCGCAATTTTCATGGTTGATATAATTTAAAGGGATGAAGAAAAAAATGAAAATCTTAATATTAATGGGGGCATTGCTGAATTTAAATTTAACAGGAAAGTAGGCAATGAAAGAAGGCCGATAGAAATTATAGATTAGTTACCATAATGATAATAATTTTTCCCACAAAAGTTGCGTCTAAGATATTAATTTAAAGGCAAGGTATTCTTCAAAAATATCGACATAGAAACTAATATCGAATTCGGGAAATTCATTATAAATAGATTTTATCTTGCCAGTTGCCCCGCCGTGTAATTGATTACATGGCTAACAGTATTTGGTTCAATAAATTAAACTATTATCAACCTTACTCCCCATGGCCTTATCTCCTTATTATTCATTTATATAGTTAATAAATTTTTTATATTTTGAGGTAAATTAACTAAATCTTCTGGTCTATCAATGTCAGCTAAAATAGGTAGATTAAACACAGATAAATTATGTTTTTCACCAATACTTATAGTCTGTTTATAAACAGCATTTGTTCCCCATTTAATATTATTAAATATTCCTTTTTGGGGAGTTTTTAAACCTATTAAGTAATAGCCACCATCTTCGGCTTTTCCTAATACTAAATCATGATTGTTTAGGGCTAAAAATGCTTGTTTTAAAATATCAATGGTTAATGATTGACAATCAATGCCAATGACGACGACGGGCATTTTTGTTGTTTTAAAGCTAGATTCTATGGCGGAAAACATTTTTTCTCCTAAGTCTTTTCCCTGTTGAGGTATAAACTGCCATTGTTTACCTAGCCATTGTTCCATTAAGGTTTGATTACCCCCTGTATAATATATTTTAATTGTGATTTCTTCCTCTAGTTTTTCTACTATTTTTAATATATTTTCGGTCATCAATTTTTGAATTTGAGTGGCTTTTGAAGCACCTACAGCGGGAATTAAACGAGTTTTTGTTTTACCTTTTTCGGGATAGCGAGTAAAAATTGCTAAGGTTTTTTTAGACATTTGTTATACTTTCTGCCATCCTAGTTTTTGTGTAGTTTGAACAATAAAGTTATTTAAAAATTCTGATTTTTGGTTGTCTTTAAATATTTTTTCAATGCTTTTTTTAATAAAGTCAATGTTTAGTGTAGAATGATTTTTTGCGGTACTAATATCTTGTTTTTCTAAATATTCGATGAGACTTAAACTGCAAATTCTAGTTAAATAAGCGGCACTGATACCTTGCATTACTCCCCCTGCAATATAAGTAATAGTATTGGTTTTCAAGATAGATGCGATCGCCCTTGAGGACAATTCCACAATACCTAATTTCATAATTAATTTAGCTAATTCAAGGGATATTTGTTTAGCCTGATTAACGGTTATTTTTTGTTGATAAATATTACCTAAATCGATAATCATTTGAGTGTTAATAGCACCGACGGCCAAAAGATCTAAACTCGCTACGGGATTGGCGAAGGTGGCGGATGCGGCAATCCATTGATATTTTTCAACGATGGGTAAGGCTTTTTGTTTTCGGATAATATTAATTTGTTGATGAATATCTTTTTTGAGTTTTAATAATTGTCTATAATTGGTAGCTAAAAATAAATCAGATAAATTTTCGGTAAGGGTTTGAGAAAGATAATTAAGAAGATTTTCACATTGAGGATTAATATTTTCTTGCCATTCTTGATAGTTTTCTTTATCTTGATATTTTTTTACTTTTATTACTTCATTTTTAGTAGAAATAATTATTAATTCTTCGAGGTTAATAATGCCTTTAATTCTATTCTTTAATTGTGCTTTAATGATTTCTTGTTCTTCTGGTAAATTATAATCAGACTGATTAAATACTAAGATAGTTTTTTGTTGATTACTAATTAATTTTTGAATAATATCTTTTTCCGACTCTGTCAAATCTCCCTGTACCATAAGTAACACTAAATCATAATCAACAAGTAGTGTTTCAAAGGTATGATAATCTAGGGAAGAAGCGGTAAAATTAGTAAATTGACAAGTATTTTTGGGGATCTTTTGTTCTAGGATATTTTTTAAATATTGACTATTTAATTTATGGTTACTAACCATGGCAACGTGGGCTATGGTGCGATCGCCCTTAACAATAGTTTGAAGACGTTGAGTAAAAATAGTATCTGAAGAAGCGGACTCCTGAGCAAAAATGGTAATCAACCGCTTAACTTGCTCAAGGGCTTGATCAAAAATCTCTGGGGTAATAGGCTCAAAAACCGTAACAGAATCATCCTTGTTAGCACGAGGATTAAACAACCAAAAAAAACCACTTACCAAAATTAAACCCCAAAAACCATACTCCCCCAGATGGGGAAAAGACATAGATAGCCGTTGCCCGATAAAAATCAGGAAAGAAAGCCCCACACCAGAAATTAAAATTGGTTTCTTAATAGAAATATTCATAACAACAAAAGAAATAAAACAAAGGCAAAACTATCATAAAATGTTTCTTGCCCCTTCTCACCACCCATTAAAAACTGGTTTGCTCCAAAGTTGGTTCTGGGGGAAACTCATTTTCAGGCACAGGGGTAATTTCTGAACCAGAATCATTATTACGGGGAGTAACATTATTGGGATTTGTATTATTATTGCGAGGAGGAGCGGGGGGAGGTGCTAAACGAGAGCGCCACTGTTGAATATCTCGACGAGAAGCATTATAAGCCGAAGTACCGGACGGAATCATCTCCGCAATATTAATGGCCTCCTGTAGAGAATTGGTGCGTCTAGCAATGGCTAAAAGCTTTTCTGACCAGGTGTTAACAGCATTTCTACCCTGAGCAGAAACATCCGTAGAAGAAGGAATACGACGGGCAATGGTAATGGCACGGGAAAGGGATTGAGCATCTCTGTTTTGGGCAATTTGACTCGCCTGTTCAAAGTTTTGTCGGGCTGTAATTTCCCTACGCCATGATCTAATTCTAGTTTGTGCCTCCCCATGTAAAGAACGATTACTAGCAATGCTACTAGCCACATTAATCGCCTCTTGGTATCTACCCTGACTACCGAGGTTTATGGCCCTGTCGAGGGTGGGTTGATCTTCTACCCGTTGAATGTTACCTCTCCATTGGGCAATGAGGTTTCTGGCTTCGTTATGTAAGGCTCGGTTAGGTTCAATCATTTGGGCTTGGGTGATAGCTTCTTGCCAACCGCTGACGGTATTACGGGCGGCCAATTCCCTTGCTCGATTGAGGTAGGGTTGATCTTCTTTGATTTGAATTTCCCTTCTCCATTTTCTGATTTCTTGTTGGGCTTCGGAGTGTAAAGGATTTTCGTCGCTGATAAATTCGGCTCGGGCGATCGCCTGTTGTAAACTATCAATATTACCCGGTCTTGCCAAGTCTTTTGCTTCGGTAAGATAAATTAGGTCTTCTTTTTGTAAAGTCCAGCGATTTTTTAGCTCCCTACTTTCAGAGTAAACCCCGCTATCAGGGGAAATTTTATCTAATTGGGAAAGGGCTAAATTCAAACCCGATACAGTGTTTAAATTGGCGTTTCTTCCTGCACTAGCTAAACTTGACCAATCATTGGCCTTATCTCTTAGGGGGCTATTGTTAGGAATTTGACGGGCAATGGCGCTAACTTCGCTCCAGTTATTATCATCTATTAAATCTGTGACAATATCCATGATTTGGTTTTCGGCATCCATGGCTAATTCCCTTGCTCGATCATAGGAAAAGCTAGATTGGGGAATTTTTGAAGCAATCTCGATGGTTTTAATTAAATTATCAATGCCTCCTCGGTTAATGGAGGCAAAGGCCTCGTCTAGTTCGCCACTTTCTTCTTGGGCAAGGGTAATGGTTTGTACCATTTCATCGTATCGGGTACTACTCCAATAGTTATTATCTAAGTCGAGAAGTTTAACGGTTTCCAAAAATGCTTGATTCCATTGTCCACGGCGCAACTTTTCTTCTATATCAGCCACAATACTTTCTCCCTCTTCCCAAACCTCTTGCCATGTAGCGATGGTTTGAGTAATTAATTCTTGGTTAGCTTCACGGGTGGGAATTTTTTCGGCAATGGCGATCGCCTCCTCTAACTTACCTTGTTCGTATTTGTCTTGGGCAATGGCTAAGATGCGATCGGACCATGTGGTAATATATCGATCAACTTCACTAATCAGGGGATGATCTTCTGGTAAATCTGCCACTAAATCAATAGCTCCCAAAAAACCTTCTACGGTATTATCTTCAGCCCTCAGCTGGGCGCAGTATAAGCGGTTGGTAGCAGAACTAAATAACAAAGACAACCTATTGCAACTATTATTTGTTGGTAACCTTAATAACATGGAGGTGGCCGCAAATCCTACTCCTCCAAAAAAAAGTACCAAGAAAACACATATTATTTGCCAAGAGAACAAATTGTTTTTGTTATCAGTTTTTGTCGTCATAGTTTGACTGGATTTATAATTAGAATGTTTGATTAAACTTACCCCGTGGGGGTTGATTTTAAGGTTAGTTAATAACTAAAATGTAATAATGATAATTGTCTTTAAAAGTGCTGAAAATTTAATATATTTTGAAATGATACTTTTATTAAGACATTTTAACATGAGAATTAAAACAAGTCGTTAGGGTTTAATGAAAAATGATCCACAGAAAATAAATCATCACTCCCCTTGCAATAAATTACAAGGCTAACGGTTTATCGTTCAATAAATTGAACTAGGGTATATTTTTATGGCATTGCTGATTTTGAGTATGAAGCATTATTGAATTACAGTAAATGTATAGTATAAAAACTATTATTACTATTGCCCATTACCCATTCCCTATTGCCAAACTCAACTAAAAATCATATCTTAATTTACCAACGCCATTTTTATTTACGGGTTTAGTGTAAGCTATCACCCCCTATCTCCCATACTCCCCATCCCTCTTAATATCCTAACCTAAGCACTTTTCGGCCGCCCCTACTTACCAATACAAAAACGGCTAAAAATTCGATCTAAAACCGACTCTGTCACCTCCTCCCCTGTAATTTCTCCTAAGGCTTGAATGGCACTACGTAAATCAATAGTCCAAAAATCGAGGGGTAGTTGATTATCGATGGTTTCTTGTACTTGATTTAAGGCTACTTTGGCACGGGTAAGGGCTGCGGCTTGTCTTTGGTTGATGGCGATGTCTAAATCTTGGGCTTGGGTGATGCCTGTTTCTACGGTGTTGATGATGGCGTTTTCTAAGTCGGTAATACCTTGTTGGATGGTGGCGGCGGTTTTGACTATCTGGCTTATTTCTGGGGGGTAGGTTAAGTTTTCCTTAGCAATATCAATTTTATTGATGATAAGGATGATATTAAGGTGTTTGATTTGTTGATAGATTTCCTCGTCTTCTGACATCCATCCTGTTTCCCCAGAGATGGTAAACAAGACTAAATCTGCTTGGTTAACGGCTTTGAGCGATCGCATCACACCAATTTTTTCGACGGTATCTTCTGTTTCCCTAATACCTGCGGTGTCTAATACTTGGATGGGGATACCATTTACCACCAGTTGAGATTCTACCACATCCCTAGTGGTTCCTGGTAGATCTGTAACTATGGCGCGATCGCTCTTACTCCAAGCATTCAATAAACTAGATTTTCCCACATTGGGGCGCCCGACAATGGCAACTTTTAAACCACTGCGCAACAATTCTCCTTGTTCTTTTGTGGCTAAAATATGTTTTATCTTAGTTAAATTTTGCTCAACATCTTTAATAATTTGTGTCTCATCGAGGGGGGGTAAATCATCCTCAAAATCAATTCTTGCTTCCACCTCCGCCAAAATATCCAAAAGATTGTGACGCATATCCCTAATCGGTTGGGCGAGTTTTCCTTGTAATCCAGCCAAGGCAACTTGAGAAGCATAGGCAGATTTTGCCCCTATCATCTCGGCAATACTTTCAGCTTGGGTTAAGTCAATTCTGCCATTGAGAAACGCCCGTAAACTAAATTCCCCCCCATTGGCTAACCTCGCGCCATATTCTAAACATAATTCTAATACCTGTTGCACGGGAATAATACCCCCATGACAATGAAACTCTATCACGTCTTCCCTTGTAAACGAGCGGGGAGATTGCATATAAATCAACAATGCTTCGTCAACGACTTTATCGGTAATAGGGTTTTTTACATAACCATAAATGACTTGATGGGATTGCCATTTTGGTTTTCCTAGGGGTTTAAATATTTTCTGGGCAATTTTTAGGGCATCAACACCGCTCAATCTTACTATACCAATACTACCCTGATTTGGTACTACTGCCGAGGCGATCGCAACTATGGTATCTTGTTGAACTATATCTTTCACAAACACAAAGGGGGAAATTTTTTACAAATTGACAATTGACAATTGATAATGGACAATTAACAAACTATTACCTGCAACCTGTCACCAGTAACCTGTACGGACGCAGCATGCTACGTCCCCTACCAGACTGACAATCATTATCTCGAATTGAGGTTGTTTTAATATATTCGTTGATTAATTTGATTAGTTTACTCTCCTGAGCGGATTTCGCAACAACTCTTTTTTTTGTTCCACAACACAACGGACAATATACAACCAAAATTAATTGATCTGGTTTTTTCTAATCTCTATTCTTATTAATCCAAAAAGTTAATAGGACATATTTTCCTGAACTTTTTGCACGTTTATCAAAAATAAAGATTAATTCAAGATACCTAAATAATAAGTTACCAGAAACCAATTAGCTTCAATTGTCCATTGTCCATTGTTAATTGTCAATTATTCATTTAGCCTTGCTCATTACGTTTAGCAAGGAAGTTTTGTAATTGACTGATAGCCACTGCACCAATATTAAAAACAGCCCAACCTGCGGCAATCCCTAGAGGTAACAATACAACAACAATTCTCCAGTCCATTTTTACTTCTCCAGTTTTTTGTTATAAATGTATTAAATTGATACTATCGCCAAATAAAAGGACGATTTTTTAAATTATTCACCCTTCATATTCTCATAATAATTTGTTTTTGTCCATGGTGTGAAGGAAAACCCCAATTCTATCTACTGCCTCTTGCAAAACCTCCACAGGTTGCACTAGGGCAAACCTCACATAGCCTTCGCCCTGCTTCCCAAAACCTGCCCCCGGGGAAAGGGCGACTCCTGTGGCTTGAACTAAATCGACACAAAACTTAATGGAATCGTTGTATTTAGGGGGTAATTTTGCCCATAGATAAAGGGTGGCGGAGGGGGTATCGACTTCCCAGCCAATATTTCTTAGGGAGTTAACTAAAAAGTCTCGTCTTTGACGATAAATGTTGACGGTTTCTTGGACGCATTCTTGGGAGGAGGTGAGGGCAACCATAGCACCTTCTAAAATGCCTTTATATTGATTAAAGTCGATGACTGATTTTACTTGTTTAAGGGCGGTAATTAATAGACTATTACCAATGGCAAAACCAATTCTAAATCCACCCATATTATAAGATTTTGAAAAGGTAAAAAATTCGATAGAAACTTTTTTTTCTGGATCTGTTTGTAATATTGAGGGGGGTTTTTTATTGTCAAAATAAATATCTAAATAGGGAAAGTCATGAACTAAAACAAGCTCATTTTGCTCACAAAAATTAACTGCTTTTTCAAAAAAACTTTTAGGGGCGATCGCACTGGTGGGGTTGTGGGGATAACTCAAAATCATCATTTTTGAGCGAGATAAAATGTCATGGGGAATCTGCTCAAATTGGGGTAAAAAATCATTTTCGGCTAACAAAGCCATGGGGTAAATATGCCCCCCTGCCAGATATACACCCCCCGCATGGGAAGGATAACCCGGATCTAATACTAGGGCGTAATCCCCTTCATTTAGGACAGTTAGGGGTAAATGGGCAGTGCCTTCCTGAGAGCCAATGAGGGGCAATACTTCGGTATCAGGATCAACTTTTACCCCAAATCTTTGCCCATACCAATCTGCTATTACCTGTCTAAATTCTGATGTGCCTCGGTGTAATAAATAACCATGGTTTGCGGAATTATCCAAAGAAGAGGCGATCGCCCTTAAAATATGTTTAGGGGTAGGTAAATCAGCTGAACCTAAAGACAAATCAATTAAATTTTTACCATTTTTTACTGCCTCAGATTTTGCCTGATCCATATCAGCAAAAACATTACTTTTTAATGGTTTAATTCTCTTAGATAATTCCATTATTTTTTAATTATTTTATTATGCTATATTAATTTTTAAACTAGCTTTAAACACAGAGCAGTTAATTAATATTCAAATTTATGATTAACAATTATCTCTCTTTTTCTAAGGGAAAATTATGAAAATCAAGAGGGTAGAATTAAGAAATAATAAAAGATTTTGAGATGATTAATTGACAATCAAAAACTATTCCCCATTTTCCACCCTCACAAAAAAATTAAACAGCTGATTCAACAAACTGTTGTAATCCCTGTTTACCAATAGCCCCTTCATGGGAATTAATGATTTCGCCCTCCTTAAAAATTCTTAGGGCTGGTACACCTTCTACCTTACAGGTAGCCACACTATCAGGACTAGCATCAACTTCTAATTTTACCACCTTGAGGCGATCGCCATAGGTTTCCGCCACCCAACTAACCGAAGGAGAAACCAAACGACAAGGGCCACACCAAGGCGCCCAAAAATATGCTAACACCGTTTCACCAGACTTAACCACTTCGTCATTAAACTGAGAATCTTGGATTTCGATTACTTTACTCATAACAAAAAAATAATAAATTGAAAAACTAAATATCCCATCATCAAAAGACTAGGGATTATGTGTAAAACTATTGTTTAGGCTGTAGCCCCATAAAATACTATTATAGGGCTATAAGATCATCGGCAAAACTCAATTTAGCCCTTAAACAACTTCATTGGACAGAAAATAGGTTTAATACTAAATCTATAAAAAAAGTATAATGCTTATAACCTGTACGGAAGTAGCATGTATTGAAGGCTACCATGCCTAATTGAAGTTAAATATCAGCGCAACCATATCAAATTTTATAGATCAATTACCGTAATCCAATCTTGATAATTAGAATCACGATTTTCAGTAATAGCAGTGAGAGAGTCTTTAATTTGTTTAGTAATAGGTTTATCTTGGGGTAAATGATAATTTTCTACCCTCTTAACAGGAGTAACCTTAGCAGCAGTGCCACATAAAAATAACTCATCAGCAATAAACAATTCTGTCTTATCTATTTCCCTTTGTTGAACCTCAAAACCTAAATTTTGTGCAATGGTAATTACACTATCCCTAGTGATACCCTCAAGAATATCTTGATCAAAACTAGGGGTAATTAACTTACCATCTCTTACCATAAAAATATTCATTCCCGTCGCTTCACATACCTTACCTTGGGAATTCATTAAAATAGCTTCATCAAAACCAGCATCCACCGCCTCAGTCTTCGCTAGGGCAGAGGTAATATATGCTCCACTGATTTTACCTCTGAGGGGTAAACTACGGTCTTCTTGGCGATACCAAGAGCTAATACGGCAACTAATTCCATCGGGGGATAAATAATCACCCATCTCTAAACCATAGACAAAAAAGTTTTTCTCGATGTTGTGTAATCGGGGGGCGACTCCTAAATCGGAAGTATAAACAAAAGGACGAATATAAAATGGTTTTGTGGGAGCGTTTTTACGAACAAAGTCGGTGATTACATCATAAATTTTTGTGGCGGATAAATCATAATGCAAATATTTGGCACTATTACTTAATCTTTTGCAGTGACGATCTAAGCGAAATAATAACACCTGTTGGGGATTTTGAGGGTTAATAGTACCTCTTAGGCCGCCAAAAGCTCCTGTTCCATAGTGTAGGGCGTGGGTAGCAATGGAAATATTAGCTTGGGCAAAGGGAACAAAATTACCTTCAAAGTAGGCGATGGATAAAAAATCAGGCATAATTGGGATCAATAAATTTTAATCAGTCTTATAATTATATAGGTGTCTTAATCGTATCATTAAAATATTCAACATTATTTATTGTTAAGGTTTAGGGATGGTTATTGAGTGGTTAAAGTTTCGGGTTTGCCCTAGCCATCATGGTTTTTTTTTGGAGCAAGATAGGTTAATTTGGACTCGTAATTTAAAAAATTATCAAGGATTTGTGGATAAGCAGATTTGGATTAATCCAGATTGTGAGGATGAGATTATTTTTGTGATTACTTGGGCTTCTCGGGATTTGTGGAAGGCTATCCCCGTGGAGAGTCTGAAGTTTATCGAGAGTAAGTTTAAGGTAGCAATGGGGAATATTTCTTTTGAAATGATTGAGTCAAGGGAATTTTATCGGGTTTAATATGTCCTAATTTGCTCTTATCAAGGGTTTAAGACGTAGGGAGGTGATTAGTCCTAAAGTACCTGCGATCGCACCTATTAGCAACCAAAGAGCGAAAGAATAACCTTTAGTATCAGCGACAATTCCAGCGGATAAACCGATCAAACAATGTAATAAAGCTAATAAAAAAATGATATTTGGATCTGGATTTGTAATAAGATTTAACATTATAAAAAATTAAAATTAATTCTCAAAAAATAAAATTATCAAAGCAGGAAAAAGACCATAGGAAAACATTTTCTTGCCTTAATTAATTATAGTCAAACATGGTAGTTATTAATTAACCTTTATCAACTTGATAACCAAATTCAGCTAACCTTAATCTTGATTGTCTCCATTTAGGTTCAACTTTTACAAACAATTCTAAATATACTTTTCCACTTAATATTTTTTGCATTTGTTGACGGGAAGCAGAGCCAATCTCTTTTAACATACTACCTTTATCGCCAATTATGATACCTTTTTGGGACTTTCTTTCTACACTAATAGCCGCATATATCTTAGTTAATTTGGGGGTTTCTACCATTTTTTCAATGGTAACTGCAACGGAATGGGGAACTTCTTCCCTTGTTAATAGTAAAATTTGTTCCCGAATTAATTCCCCCATAATAAATCTTTCTGGTTGATCTGTTACTAAATCTGGAGGATAATAGTAAGGACCATGATCGAGATTATTAATTAATTTTTGTTGTAAATTTTCTAAGCCAAAACCGCTGGTAGCGGAGAATTTTACTTGTTGCCAATGGGGTTCACAAATTTCTTGATAACTAGCGTCAATATCTTCACTATTCCCCTTTTGTAAATCTGCTTTATTAAGACCGAGAATTACGGGGGTAGAACTATTATGCAATAATTCGGCTATGTAGCGATCGCCCCCTCCTGCTTTTTGCGCACAGTCAACCACAAACAAAACCACATCCACATTGTTAATCGCTGAAACTGCATTTTGAACTAAAACTCGTCCTAATTCATGGTGAGGCTTATGAATCCCGGGGGTATCCACAAAAATAATTTGTGCGTCATCGGTAGTTAAAATACCCCTTAAACGATTACGAGTAGTTTGGGCAACGGGGGAAGTTATGGCAACTTTTTGACCGATTAATTGATTCATCAGAGTTGATTTACCAACATTGGGTCGCCCTATAATAGCTATAAAACCAGACTTAAAATTTTCTGGAGCGATGGGAATAATGCTCGAAACAAAATCGTTAACATTGGACATAGAAAATATTACAAAATATCCTGAAAGTATTCGTGGTGTATCTCTTACTCAAAAGTAACACAGATCAAGACTAATAAAAATTGACAATTAATAACTAAGCTCTGATTTAGAAAATATATTATCACTCCCCATCACCCCTACTCCCCATCACC